>CAZFGM010000247.1:0-9457 GCA_964518515.1 uncultured Alcaligenaceae bacterium
GCCTGCCGGAAGCAGCAAAAAACGCTATTTTAGGGTAAGGATGCGCGCCACGTAAACCTTGATGGAAAAACGAGTTGAGACTCGGTGCGTGCGTAAGTAGGAAAGTCGGGCTAGTAGTTCCAGCGGCGGCATTCCTACGACCGCTTTCCCGTACTTGGCAATTTGTCGTGCCAGTTTCACCGGGTCCGCTCCCTGAGGACGGCTGGGTTCACCAGGATCCACTTGAAATATTAAACCGGAGGACATCGACAATTCCAGGGTAATTCTCAAATTTCCTCTTCATTCGTCCCGCCTCCCGCCCGCGCCCGCTGGCGGTAATACTTCAAGCCCGGCACGAAGAAGCCCACCGCCGAGACGAAGCCGAACAGCAGCGGTCCCAACGGCGGGCCCAAGGTCGCCATCGGCACGGCGGCCGCGAACGACATGCCCGCGGCGATGTAAAACCAACCCGAAAGCGTCCCCGCCTTGACCAGGAAAACTACCCCGGCGATCACCGCCAACACCGGCGACAACTTCAAAACCGGCAGATCCAGCAGCACCTCGACCACGAAAACGGCGATGGACGCGATTACGCCGCCGCCCCAGGCGTGGGCGATCTGCCGTTCGACGAAGGTCACCGGGCCGGCCCGCTTGCGCCAGGCCCAGAAAATGCTGCCCCACACGATCAGGCCGACGCTCCACAGGGCGAGATAATTCCAGTGGCTCCGGAATCCCTGGTGATACATCCAGCTCGTCACGGCGCATAGCAGGAAGATTTTCAGGCTGTGCCACATCCACAAAACGCCCCAGTTTTCCAGCACCGGCGCGTGATGCGTCTCGCGGAAAATCCGGCTAAAGAAATAGACCAGACTGCTCGAACGCGCCGACACCGGCTCGCCGGCCAGAAAGGCTTCCAGGTCGGCGGCCAGGGCGGCGGCGGCGGCGTAGCGGTGCTCGGGCCGTTTTTCCAGACACTTGCGGCAGATTAGCTCCAGATCGAGGTCGATGCGCGGATTCAACAGCCGCGGCCGGACCGGTTCCTCGCTGCGCACCAACAGCAGGGTATCGACGGGCGAGGCGGCCAGAAACGGCGGCCGGCCGGTGAGCAGCTCGTACAGGATGGCGCCCAGGCTGTAGATATCCGCCGCCGGGCCGATGGTCTTTGCCCCGGCCTGGAATTCCCCACTGAACGAGCCGCCCGCTTGTTCCGGGGCCATGTAGCTGGGGGTGCCGAGAATGGCGCCCGTGCCGGTCAGGCTTTGGCCCCCCTCGACTTGCTTTGCCAGGCCGAAGTCCGTCACCAGCGGCTGATCGTCAGCATCCAATAAAACGTTGGCTGGTTTGAGATCGCGATGGAGAATCCCCTTTTGATGGGCATGTTGGACGGCGTGAGCGATAGCCACGAGGTAACGGGCCGCGTCGCGCGGCGGCAGCGGCCCGCTCTTGACCCGCTCGGCCAGCGTCGTGCCCGCGACATATTTCATGCAAAAATACGCCTGGCCGCCTTGCTCGCCGACCTGATAGACGGGCACGATGTTCGGATGGGACAGGCCGGCGGCCGCCTGGGCTTCGGTCTGGAACCGGCTCAAGTCGGCGCTGGAGGCATGTTCGCCGCGCAAGATCATCTTGAGGGCGACAAGGCGTTGCAGGCTTTTTTCCCAGGCCTTGTACACCACGCCCATGCCGCCGCGTCCCAGTTCTTCCAAAAGTTCATAAGCGCCGAAGGGTCGCGGCAAAGGACTGCTCGGGGCCAAACTAGGAGGTTGAACAACCGTAGCGGCCCCGTTCGGTTCCGGGAAAGCGCAGGCGTCGGCGAACTGCACGACCGCCAGGAGTTGCCGCAGCTCGTCAATCAGGTCGGGATGCTGCTGGGCCAGTACGTCCAGGTTCACCGCCTGGCCATTCCGACGCTGGCAATTCACTTCCTCCAGCACGCGAGCCAGCCGCTCATCGCGCGGTACTTCGACTTTTCCCAGGATGGGGCTCATGGCAGTCATCCACGAAGAAACACCGAAGAGGATCTCAGGCTGGGGCACGCAAACCAAGCCGATTGCCGGTAATATAGCGCAGGAGCGGATTCTGCATCAACCCCCGCTGGCTCCGAAAAGATCGCGCAAGCGGCGGACGGCCCGCAGGTAGCGCATCGAAGCGGCGGCTTCGGTGAGGCCCAGGTCGGCGGCGGCCTCCTGGTTGGAGAGCTGCTCGAAGTGCCGCATCAACAGGATCTCGCGGTCGTCCTCGTCGAGGCGGGCAATGGCCTCGTGCAGGCGGCGCTGCATCTCCTGGCGAATGGCGGCCGACGCGGGGGTCAGCTCCTGGTCGATGAACCGGGCCGCCAGCTCGATCGACGAGTGGTCGGCAAGGCCGGCGGGAACCAGGGCCTGTTCGCGATCGACGCCGCGCTTCTGGGCCAGGCGATGGCGGCGATGGGCGTCGATGATGTGGTCCTTGGCGATGTGCCGCAGCCATAGATGAAAGGGCATGTCCGGCTTTTTCAAATAGTCGCGCAAGCGGCGGCTGGCCTCCAGCAGCACTTCCTGCACGACGTCGCTGGCGTCAAGCCGCTGGCCGATGGCCGGGTCCAGACGCAGATCGATCATCCGCCGCACCGGCCCGCGATGCTCGTCGAGCAAGCGTTCGACCGCCGCCGCATCGCCGTGGCGAGCCTGGTCGAGGAGGAGCTGCGTTTCCGGGGAGTTGGGCATAATGGCATCCATCACTGTAAGGGTCATCACCGAGAAGCAAAATGACAGGGGCATAAAGCAGAGAAACCGGCTGCATCCCGCCGATTCCGAGAGCCGCTCCCGAAGGTGTTCGAGTAAGATCAACCCCCAATCGCGTGGCCAGGCTTTCGGGGAAAACAATATCATCCGCACCGGGATCCCCACCATGATCTGGCACATTTCTTGTCGGCGAGGGCCAACTGTAATGGTAATCACAGGTTTGAATCGCTTGGTGCCACCGCCCAAAGAAGGGACCGGTGTTTTCGACCTGAACCACGGGAAACGGAAAATCACTTCGTTGCCCCTCCCAAGTCCGAAAGGTCACAATTAGGAATAAACCCGATGACGTAGTGGGTGAGCCCCTTTCGATCGATCTCGTTGAATAGGCTGTCAAGATCGGAAGCATGGGCCAAGATCTCTTGGCCGTCTTCAGACCAAGCAACGTGCTGCTCAAGAAAGGGCGATAAGTATTCGGGTGGAAGGTTCGTCGAATTACGAATAAACTCATTGGTGTTCATGGCGACCTCACTTTCAAAACCATTTTACTTCTTTATCGTCGATAGAGCCAAGCAAATCGTGTTTCTCGGACCCCGACGTAAGAACAGAATTCGTCTGCGGCCATTGAATGATGTCAGTGGTTTCATTGGGGACGCTCTAGTTAGATTTGCTCGGGGCAGCTCGTTCAATCACCTTTTTCAACCTGACTTCAAATGACCAAAAGACATTATTTCTTGCCTTTCTTCCGAGCCGTCAGCAGGGCAGAAAATTTTTTCAGACATTTCCTATACGCGGTGTGCCAGGCCGGGTTGGGCCGGACCGGGTCGCGGAACTTGACTAGCACGGCCACGGCGTCGGCCACGGTAAAGGGGGCCGGATCACCCTGCTGGCGGCGGCACCCGGTTTCCAGAGCGGCCAAAGCGGTGACCGCCGCGCCCAGGGCCGGGCCTTCGTCCGATTGCAGGCGCTCGAGCGGCCGGTCGAGCACGCTGGCCAGGATTTCGCCCATAAGCAAGCTGCGGGCGATGCCGCCGGACACGGTGATGCGCGTGATGCTCTGGCCCAGAGCTTCGTGCTGGCGGACGCCGAGGGCCACGAGATAGGCCAGGGCTTCCAGGGCGGCGCGAAATCTTTTACCGGGCTCTTTGGGTTCTTTCGGCAACCACCGGAATCGTTTTTCGGCCACCCCCAGGGAAGGCTCGGGAAAAAGGAAGGGCAGAACGAGGGTGCCGCCGCAGCCGGCAGGCACTTTCCGCGCTTGCTCTTCCAGAAGGTCCCACGGCGGCTGGTCGCCGACGACGCGATCGAGGAACTGGGCGGCGTTGTTGTAGCAGCGCATCCACAGGTACGGGCCCCAGTTCAGACGCATGACATCGAGTTCGTCCGTGGCCGGCAGCGTCGCGGACGAGGAATTGACGACCGCCGAGTTGCCGAGAATGACGGCCATGTGACCGGCTTCGACGGCGCCGCCGCCGACCAGGCCGGCTTGCTGATCGTCCGAAGTTGGGAAAAGCAGCGGACGCTGGTCCGGCGCGATCCTCGCTTCCACGGCCAGCGACTCGGCTAGCGGACCGAGCGGCTCGAAGTGATCGACGATGCGCGGCAATTGACGCCAGGCCAGGTCGCGCAGCTCCGGATTCGCCAGGGCGTCGAGCATGGCCCGGCACCATTGTCCGCTGCGCAAATCGCACAAGCCGGTGGAGGCCGCCGCCGACAGGCTGGTGACGTCGAAATTGCCGGTCAGAAAACCCGCCGCCAGCGGCCCGTGCGGCAAGACGCGCTCGGTGCGCTGCCAATCGGCCAGGTCGAGTTTTTCCTCATCCTTGACCAGATGGCTCAGGGTGTAGCGAATGGCCCAGGGCCCGCCGATCAATTCGCGGACCTTGTCCTGGCCGCCCAGGCGCTTCAATCCCTTGCGGTGAAAGCGGGCCAGGCTGTGATCGTTCCAGCAGATGGCCCGGCGCACCTGGACGCGGCGCGCGTCGATGCGGCCGGCGGTGTGATGGGTCGCCGAGATGCCGCCCGCGACCCAGTGGTGCAGCCGGCCCAATTTCCGCAGCTCGTCCGCCATGGCCCGGACGCTGGCCCGCGCCTGGCCCTCGAGCTGCATCAGGTTCAGCTCCGAAACGCCGCCTTGCGTCCACAGGTCGGTGGGCAGGCGCACCGTGGCCACGGTGTTGCCGTCCAGGTCGAAGGCCAGGCACTTGACCCCGCCGGTGCTGAAATCCCAGCCGGTAAAGATGCTGTCCGGGGCGACGTGACGCAGAGGTTGGGCCATACCTTCTCCTGGTTGAAAGAGTTCAACGGGAAAAAGGTACCAAGTTCAACCGGCGTTGGCCAGGGAAACGTTTTTCACACACTTGAAATTAGCTTGTGGAAAGGCGCAAGATCGCCCGACCCCCAGGGCTCGAACTCGCCTGGAGCTTGGGCTGAAAGATGTCGCCAAGGCAAAGCATGGGTTCCTGGCAGTGTGTGGTTTTGAGATTATTGCCAGATGGTCGGCTACAAGACAAAATACCACAATGAGTTATGTAAAAAGCCTCGGTCCTAAAAAAGTTTTGCGACTTTGAGACCGAGCAGTCCAATTTTTGAGACCGAGCAGTCCAATTCCCGGCGCGCGTGCTATAGTTTGATAAACCTTGCGCTGCCGGGAGATCCTATGCCTGCGCTGACCGCGCCTTCCCAACCGCAGTCCCTGGAGCTTCGGGTTTGGGAACGATTTCCATGTATCTTGGTGACCTCCTGCCAGCCGCTGGCCGCGCGGGGCGACGGCGATGTGAGCTGGTCGGCGCGGGTGCACGATATTTCCGCCGGAGGCCTGTCCCTGGTTTTGGCCCGGCGCTTCGAGCGCGGCACCGGCCTGGCCATCGAGATCCCCGAGACCGCCGACCGTCCCGCCGATACGCTCCTGGTCAAGGTCGTCCATGCCACCCGCCTGCCCGACAATCAATGGCTCCTGGGCTGTGCCTTTGTCAGCCAGCTCAGCGATGAGGAAGTGCAGACGTTGTCGCGCCTTGGCACACAGCCGCACCACGTGGACAAGGTTTTTTCCCAGGAACAAGCTAAAACCACGCAAGTGATTGCGGATGTGACCCTGGTCGGTGCCGTGCCGGGACAGGGGCAAATCGCCCGCCGGGCGCGGCGTTTTTTTCTCACCGGTTGCTGGCCCTTGGCCGGCGGCACTCTCTTGAAAATTGGCCGCCACCGCGACCAATCATCCCACGCCCGCCTGAAAGTCCACCGCTGTTTTCAGCAGGGCAGCCGTTGGATCGTCCACTACACCCTCCTGGACACTCCGGCCCCGGAACTGCTGCGGTGGTTAGGAATGAGGAAGTAGGCCGCCACCGATCTGTCCCTGACCGGTTCGCCGTCGGGGAGAAGTGCGGACTACGCTGGCCTGGGGCCGGTCCTTGCGTTACAATTAGTGTCCCATTAAACTTCGATTGACGGGTGGTTTGTAACCGCAGGCTTTAGCCTGCGTTGAACCGCCCGCCATATCACAGGCTGAAGCCTGCGGCTACGAGTCAACCCACGTTTTCGGACGTGGCCGCGGTTCTCCAGGCAGGCCGGAAAGCGCTGCAAAGCCTGACCTACTTCCAAGAGGTTTGCCATGGCACCACGCTATATTCTGGCTATCGACCAGGGGACCAGCAGCACGCGGGCGGTCGTTTATGATGCGACCGGCCGGGCGTGCGGCAGTGCCGCGCGGGAAATCACCCAGCATTTTCCCGGCCCCGGATGGGTCGAGCACGATGCCGAGGAAATTTGGAATTCCGTGGCCTTGGTGGTGCCCCAGGCCCTGGAGGAAGCCCGCGTCGCGGCCGCCGACTTGGCCGGCATCGGCCTGACCAACCAGCGTGAAACCGCGGTCCTTTGGGATCGGGCCACGGCAAAACCGCAAGCGCGGGCCATCGTCTGGCAAGATCGTCGCACCACCGACTTCTGCCGGCAGCACCATGCCGAGGAAGCCTGGATTTTTCAACGTACCGGTCTGGTACTGGATCCCTATTTCTCGGCGACCAAGCTGCGCTGGCTGCTCGACCAGGACGCCGGCTTGCGGGCCCGCGCGGAATCCGGCCAGCTTGCCGCCGGAACCATCGACAGCTGGCTGCTCTGGAAGCTGACCGGCGGCAAGGTCCACGCCACGGACGGCTCGAACGCCTCGCGCACTTTGTTGCTCAACATCCGAAAGATGGCCTGGGACGATGACCTGTGCCGCTTCTTCGGCGTGCCGCGAGCCCTATTGCCTGAAGTTCGTCCCAGCGCTGCCGACTTCGGCAAGACGTCGGGCCTGGGCTTTTTGCCCGACGGCCTGGCTCTGGCCGGCATGGCGGGGGACCAGCAGGCGGCCTTGTTCGGCCAGGGCGGTTTCGCCGCCGGCGACGCCAAGTGTACCTACGGCACCGGGGCCTTCTTCCTGCAGCACACCGGCGACCGCCTAATCCTGTCCAAGCATCGCCTGTTGTCCAGCCTGGCGGCCATGGTGGATGCCAAGCCGCAATATGTTCTGGAGGGCAGCGTTTTCGTCGCCGGGGCCGCCGTGCAATGGCTGCGTGACGGGCTCAAGCTCTTTGCCCAGTCGCCGGCCATTGAAGCCCTGGCCACCCAGTCTGATCCGGAACAGCCGATCCTGTTCGTGCCGGGCTTCGTCGGCCTGGGGGCGCCGTACTGGGTGCCGGAAGCGCGCGGCGTGATCTTCGGCCTGACGCGCGGCAGCACCGGCGCCGACCTGGCGCGGGCCGCCTTGGAAGGCGTGGCCTATCAGGTGGCCGACCTGCTCGACGCCGCCGCCCGCGACACCGGCCAGGCGCTGGGCCAACTCCGCGTGGATGGCGGCATGGCCCAAAACGCCTGGTTCTTGCAATGCCAGGCCGACCTGTTGGGCCGGCCGGTCGTGGCCACGCGGCATAGCCAAGCCACCGCCCTGGGCGCCGCTTTCCTGGCCGGCCTGCGCGTCGGCCTGTGGCCGAACGTGGACGCCTTGCGGAAGTTGGTCGGGGAAGGAACCAGTTTTCAACCGCGGTTAGCGGCGGAAGAAAGACAACAACGGCTGGCGCGCTGGCGCCGCGCGGTGCAGGCGGTCATCGCGTTTTACACGAATAAAACCTGATTTTGACAAGAGCCGGCAGCGCCAGCCAGGAAGACCCTTGCTGGCGCGGCGGGCTCTGGCGCGGCGGGCTCGAGGACTCGTTCCGGGTTGTTCCCTTTTGCCTGTTTCGGTATGCTTTTCAGAGTTGCTTTACCCCACGCTGGAACGACTCCGGCGGGTGGATGCGGCATGTGTTTTTTTGAGACCTCCCGATGTGTCAGGTCCTGTTTTTTATTCCCCTGAAAGCTCTGGCCGACTCGCTACCGGACATTGATCTGTTGATTCCCGCGCTGGTTCTTTTTCTGGGAATCGTGGCCCCGCGCCTTCTGGACCGTGAAAAGTTTGGCAAGAAGTATTATGTGCTTGTGGGCGTGGGGGTCGGCCTGCTGGCATTCCCCGGAATCATCAAGTGGCTGGCGGGAATTGCCCCGGCCCGCGTGCCCATCTACGGCTACGGCACGATGCTGTTCGTGGCGTTCATCGCCTGCACCTGGTTCGCCGGCCGCCTGGCCCTGCGCGAGGGCATCGCCCCGGTGCATGTTCAAGACCTGGCCATCTGGATGTTCCTCATGGGCATCGTCGGCGCCCGGCTGACGTACATGATTTTTGCCGAACCCGACCAATTTCACTGGAACAGCTGGATCATCATCGGTGAGTTCTTCCGCGTCTGGGACGGCGGCCTGGTCTTTTACGGCTCGGCCTTGGGCGGCCTGGCCGGCTACTGGCTGGGGTATCGCTTCGTCTTGAAAAGGTACGGCGTCTCGACCGGCAAGATGGCCGACGTCATCGCGCCCTGTATTGCCCTGGGATTGGCCCTGGGCCGGGTCGGCTGCTTGCTCAACGGCTGCTGTTACGGCAACGTCGCCACCTGCCCGTACTGCCCGGGTCTGGCATTTCCCCTGTCCAGCCCGTCGCGCTTCAAAATGACGGAACTCGGCCATCAAACCGCCGCCGGCTTCACGATCAAAAGCGAATTACTCAAGGACTTACGGACCGAAAGCCGCAAGGTGGCCGCTGTCGAGCCGGATTCGCCCGCCGCTCTGGCCGGCCTGAAAGTGGATGATGTCATTACCCACGTCAACGGCCAACGCGTCGGCTACTTTGAGGAACTCGACCGCGAAATGATCAAGGACTGGCATACGAACCGGCGGGGGGAAAACCTCCTTCGCCTCAAGGTGCAGCGCGCCGGCGACGACCAGGAGGTGCAGAAGGAAGTGGTTTTTCGGCCCCTGACTCTGGGCCTGCACCCCACGCAAATCTATGAGTCCATCAGCATGCTTCTGGTTTTTTTTCTGCTTCTGGCCTATTACCCTTTCCGCCGCCAGCCGGGATCAGTCATGGTGTTGTTCATGCTCTGTTACGGCGTGCACCGCTTTTTGAATGAAATGCTGCGGACCGATACGGACCCGGTGGCGCTGAACATGACCCTGTCGCAAAACATCAGCGTGTTGGTGCTGGCCGCGGGCGTCGTGCTGGGCCTGTATCTGCGGATCAAAACTTTGCGTGAGCGGGCGCAGCCGCCGCCGCTGCCGTTACCATCACTACCTTCAGAAAATATCCAGGCCGCCAAGGACACGATTCGGGCCGCCCTTCCTCCGACCACGGAGGGCATTCAGGAGCGGCGCCCGTCATAAAGCGGCGGAAACCTACGAGCGGCGGGGTTTATCCC
>CAZFGM010000248.1:0-9443 GCA_964518515.1 uncultured Alcaligenaceae bacterium
GCGCCCTGGTCTGGTATGCCGTCGCCAAGGTGCTGGAACTTCTCGATACCGTGATCTACGCCCAGGGACAGATCGTCAGCGGACACACGCTCAAGCACCTGGTGGCCGGGGGAAGCGCCTACCTGATCTTGCACATGATTCAAAGACGCCGGCCAATCCCACTCGGCGAGCAGAGAGCGACTGGGCTGCCGCCGTGAACTCCCGTTTGTTAAGAAAAACTCTTGTTTTCGGTTCTGGCGCAAGGGATTATACGCCTGGATTCTGCCGACGCGAAACCGCCGAGGGAGCTATTATCACGCAGCAAAAGGGAGGCGGCCGGGAAAATTACGAAAGCACTTCCAGAAAGGTCCCGCCGTTTTCCACCAGGTCTTCGCCGACCACGCACGTCCACAGCACGCGCACGAGCACCTTCAAGGGCTCGGCCTTGTCGGCCTGGGGCAAGGAGACCTTGATCTTATGTCCCAAAAACCGCTTCGTGCCCACCAGGCGGATGCCGGTCAGGGACAAGTCGCGACTGAGCAGAGTGAACTTCCGGCCGTCGGCCGTCTCGACCTGAACCGGCTGGATGAAATCGAGGCGTTCTTCCTGGCGGCGTTCGGGCTTGGCGGCGTTGGCCCGGTATTCCTTGATCAGCCGGCGCACGGCGCGTTGGATGAGTTGCTGCTGGTTCTGTTCCCGTTGCAAGCGCGGACTGACGGCGCGGATGTGATAATAGCGGCCCTGGCGATAGTTAAGGGCTTCGCGGGCCAGGGCCACGACGTCTTTCCACAGCGACTCGGCTAGGCCGGCCACGGCCAGCTCGGCGCGGATGTCGCGTGGCACCACGAAGCCCTGCCGCTGGGCCCGGCGAATCACGGCGTTGGCCACTTCTTGCAAACTAAAAACCATGGCTGGTTCCGGGTTTGGTGCGTGGTGAATGGGGGGTGATTCCCCTCCAATCTTACTATCCAAAGCGGCGACGAACGCCGCACTCCCCATTGCTCTTCACCGCTTAGAGCGAGCACCTTTTGCCGCCAAAATCCACACAAAGTTGCCTAATCCTGTCCGAAGTGATTTCCCAATGGAGCCGGACAAACCTCAAGAGGTCGCGGTTGCGGAGGACAACCAGTTGCCGAGGACCTCGATGCCCCAGGTGACGAGGAAGTAACCGCCGACGAGGAGGCCGGCGACGACGGCCAGCCACAACAACAGGCCGACCAAGCCGCCGGTCTTGAGGAACAGGTTGTGCAGCCAGCGCCAGCGCCGCCGGCTCTTCTCCTCTTTCTCGATTTGCTGGTACAGCGACTTGAACTTTTCCCCCTTCTTCTCGGCCTTGGTCGTGGTGATCTTGGCCTGAACCAGATGCTTGAACTCGGGGAAAGTGCCCAGCGAGCGATAGCCGCCGGTCCGTGTGTGGCTCACCGGGGTTTCGACGTTCACCGCGCTGTGCTTGAACATGCCGGTCACTTGCTCGGTGGTGAGCTTCTTGGTAACCGACTTGCCGTCGGAGGTGACTAGATTGACGTACCAGTAGGTTTCTTCCTTTTGGTCCGGCGCTTCGGGGGGCGAGGAAGTCCCCGCCGAGGAAACCCGCGCTTTCACGCCAACTTTTTTCGGCGGCGGCGGTGCGGCTGACGTTCGCGCCGACGTGGGCCCTTCCTGGGGAAAGAAACTCAGGTGCGGGCTGGCCAGACCCAGCGAATCCAAATCGAGAATGACTTCGGCGCAGCTCTGGTGGCGGTGTTCCGGTTTGGCGGCGATCATCTTATCGACGACCAGACCAAGCCGTTCGGGCACATCGTCGTTCAGCTGGCGGACCGGCGGGCACTTGCCTTTTTCCTTGGCTTCGATGAGCTCGACCAGGGTTTCGCCGGTAAACGGGGCCTTGCCGGTCAAGAAGACGTAGAGCATGCAGCCCAGGGCGTAGATATCCACGCGGGCATCCACGTGCTTGGCGTCGCGGGCCTGCTCGGGGGCCATGTAAATCGGCGTGCCGGCGCCGGTCCCGGTTTTGGTGAGCGACATATCATCATCTTGGGCTTTGGCCAGGCCCAGGTCCGCCACTTTGACCACGCCTTTCTTGGTCAAGAGGATGTTATCCGGCTTGATGTCGCGGTGGACCAGATTGAGCTCGTGGGCATGGTGCAGGGCACCGGCGACGGCCAGGGTGAGGTGCAGGGAGTCGCCGATGGAGAATTTCTTTTTTTTCTGCAGCCAGTTTTCCACGCTGCCGCCCTCGACGAATTCCATGGACAGGAAATGATAGCCGAGGGCCTCGCCGACTTCGTGGCAGCGGAGGATGTTGGGGTGGTCGAGCTTGGCCATGACACGGGCCTCGCGGAGAAAGCGCTGTACGAAGGCGGGCTTACTGGCCAACTCCTTGGACAGGACCTTGACCGCCACCTCGCGGTCGAGGCTGATCTGGTGGGCGCGATAGACGGCGCCCATGCCGCCCTGGCCGAGCTTTTTGAGCAGGCGATAGTCCCCCAGAACGGTGGCCTTTTGCTGGCCGGAGGGTGGCGGTTGCTGAGCTGGGGCGGGCTTTTTGACGGGGGCTGCCGGCTTGCCCGCCGCCGCCGGCGGCAGGTCCGCCGCGCTCATGTCCTGAGTTTGTTCCAGCTTGGGGCCCGGCTTGGGCTTGGCGACCGGTTGGCCTTCGATTTCAGCAAGGGCCTGGGTTTCATCGTGTTCGGCGGGGGTCTCGCCTTTGCCGGCCGGCTTTTCGGCAACGTCGCTGTCCCCTTCCTTAGCGAGCAGAAAATCCGCGGCTTCATCTTCGTTCGGCGCCATGGTGAACTCTTCGGTTGTGGCCAGGGGACCGGAGCCGGGCGCCTGGGAATCCGCCGTGTTGACGAGGGTTTCGTCCTCGGCCGGCTTAAGGATGGCCTTCCTGCCAGGCGGGGCTGGCTTCACGGGGGCGCTGCGCTTTTCCATGGCGGTCTCCCATGGCTGGGTGGAAATAACAAGTATACCCTCGGGGCACCGAGAAAATGGAGGACACGAGAAGTCCTTCGCGGGTTCTTTTTCTCCGCATGAGTCCCCCCGGTTACCTTACGGGAGACTTTGGGTACCATCCGCTATTATTTCCCTTTTCCCAAGATCGTGCAAGTAAAAAGGGGGGAAGTTTTTCCGTCATTCTTTTGGTAGCGATTTTGCCGGTAGTAAGAGGCTGTCCGAAAAGGGGACCTTGATTTTCGTGTACGAGTCGAAAAGAGTAGGAGAAAGAGAAGGAGAAGGTGATAGCTCGGACCATCCGGCGGATTCTTTGCTATAAAAAACGTATGCCCGAGCGATGGGACATTATGATCGTCGGCGGCGGGGTGATCGGCCTGACGACGGCCTATTACCTGGCTCGCGAAGGCGCGCGCGCGGCCGTGGTGGACCAGGGGGATTTCGGCCAGGAATCCTCGTGGGCCGGCGCGGGCATTCTGCCGCCGTCCCGCTACCCCCCCCAGGCCCCCCCTTGCCAAGGGGGGGACAAGGGGGGGGCTCCGGTCGAGCAACTGCGGGCCCACAGCGCCGTGCAATTCCCGAAGCTGTCGGCCGAATTGCGCGACCTCACCGGCATCGACAACGGCTATGTTCGCTGCGGCGGCCTGGAATTTCTCGGACATCAGGGCGAGGCCGAGGAATGGCACGCCGAAGGATTGGCCGTGGAACTGCTCGATGAACCCCGGCTGGCCCAACTCGAGCCGGCCCTGGCGGCCAAGCTGGGCCGGGCTTATTTTCTGCCCGACATGGCCCAGCTGCGCAACCCGCGCCACCTGAAGGCCTTGCTGGCCGCCTGTCGCCTGCGCGGGGTCGGACTCTTGCCGGGCTGTCCGGTCACCGGCGTTCAGACGGCAAAAGAGCGACTCACGGCGGTGAAGACCCCCGCCGGGCCGCTGGCCGCCGACCGGTTCCTGTTCGCCCTCGGGGCCTGGACCGATCCGGTGCTGGAACAACTGGGGTGGAAACCGGGCATCCGTCCCATCCGCGGGCAGATTGTGCTGCTGAATCCCGGGCCGCCGTTGTTTCGCCGGATTCTGTTGTGGGGGGCGCGCTACCTGGTTCCCCGGCCGGACGGCAGGGTCCTGGTCGGCTCAACCGAGGAAGACGTGGGCTTTGACAAGCGTACCACCGCCGTCGCCGTGGCCGACTTGATTGATCTGGCGGTCGCGCTGGTTCCGGGGCTGGCGGCGGCGCCCGTCGAGCGCTGCTGGGCCGGCTTGCGGCCGGGCAGCCCCGACGGCTTGCCGTTTCTCGGCCCGGTGCCGGGCTGGTCCAACGTCTTTGTCGCCGCCGGCCATTTTCGCGCCGGCATCCAGCTTTCCCCCGGCACGGCTCTGGTGATGAAAGAAGGTCTGCTGGGGCAGCCTTTGAGTTTTTCGCTTGAACCCTTTCGCCTCGACCGAAAGGTATAGCCTGCCGTTCTGCCGTTGGAAGAGTTGGCGTGGACGGCGTAAAGGGTGTATAGTGAAGAAAGAAACTTCTTGACGCGAGGTCCCGCGAGCGTTCCATGGCGTCCGCTGCCGCGTTTTTATTGTGTGATTTCGTGTGGGTGGATCCCATCAGTAATAATCACACGATTCTTGGAGTCTTTACGCGATTACGTGCCCGCAGATTTCCCACGCCTTTGCGGGAGATAAGTGGCTACGCTCTGCTGGTTGGCGATCCGGGAGAGTTTGGCGAGTTGGTGGTAGCTCGGGAGCAACGAGCCGTTTTTTGTGTTTGAGCATGTGTTGCTCCTCGCCTTATTTTTTCTTCAATGGTTTCATTTCAACTTCCAGGACCGGCGAAATGGCCTTCATCTTTTCGTACTCAAAAATCGCCTGAATTCGGTATGTGCCTGGCCCCTCGGCGCCTACACTTCCAAAATGCGCTTTGGTTGCTTGACCGGGTTTTAACCTAAAGATTCTTGGCTCAGCCGAAAAAGGGGAAAGACTGTCCCTGCAATTTCCCTTAAAGATTTTTCCATCAGGCGTCCGGTCCTCCCGTTTCATGTATTGAAGAATTGGGGGGATGCAAGTGTAACGGATGTCAATCGCCTTGTCGGAAACATTTTTTAGCTCGACTTCCAATAGGGCAAATTCGTTTGGGTATCCCTTCGTGGTGATTTCATTAACGATGATTCGGCACTCCAACGGTGGTTTTTCCTTTTTCTTGCCTTGTTCGTGCCCATCAGCCGACACAGCGAATGGAACGCCCAATAGAATTAGAAGCATCGGTCCGGAATAGATTTGATTCATGAGATTCACGTCGCCTTTCTTGTTGAATGGATTCATAAGAATCCCCCCGGTCACCTCGGCCGATAAACCATTGGCAATGCGTACGCGGATGGCGAACGTATTGGTTACTCCTGGCCTTATTTTTTCTTCAATGGTTTCAGTTTAACTTCCACGACCGGCGAAACGGCCTTCATTTTCTCGTACTCAAAAATCGCCTGAATTCGGTAAATTCCGGGGCCTTGGGCGCCCTCGCTACCGAAAGCTGCTTTAGTGACCTGGCCAGGTTGCAAAGTGAAAATGGTAGGGTCCGGAGAAAAAGGAGAAAGGTAGTCTGCGCACCGAAACTTTAGAACCGTACCATCCGGCCTTTGGACTTCCCCTCGCATGTATTGGAGGATGGCTGGGGCGCGGGTAAACCCGATTTTTATGGCTTTATCCGAAACGTTTTTTAATTCCACTTCCAATATGGCGATCTCATTCGGTACATCTGGCTTGGTCGTGATTTCCTCGACGATAACCCTGCATTGCAGCATCGGTTTTTCCTTTTCCTTGCTTTGTTTTGTTTGGCCCGCGGATGGAAACACAACCAAAAAAATACCAAAAAAAACAGGGAGGGTGAAACGAAAAAGGTATTTTTTCACGGGATTAGGCCCTATTAATAGAAACTGAGATTGCACGTACATTTATTTTTTCTTCGGGTGGATTCGTTTGCTCCTTCACAGAATAATAAACCGACCGCTATCGCGCCCGGTAAACCAAGGAATTCGTGCGATGGCCTCGGAAGGAAGTACCCATGACGCCGTTACAAATGCCATCGAGTGACATATTCTGGAATGGCATCGGCCCATTTTTCGTGTTGAGCCTGGTGTTTGTGCGATCGAGTAACCCATTGGCAATCCGTACTTGCGTTAATACCGCAGAATGGATTATAGAATCTGAGGAAACAGTTGAGGTTACGGCGGAACCTAAAGGCCCGCCAAATCCGGCAGTTCCTGCAGACAAAATTCTCAAAATCGTTGCCGGATCCAGGCCCGTTCCCGGCTTCCCCAGAGTCCAGACGAGGATGTCCCCGGGCCGCGCACAACTCTCCGGGATATGGACATATCCTCCTCTTTGAAGAAGCAACGGAACATCATTCCCGAAGACGCTGAACGGACCACCTGGGGCATGGGAACCGCCAAAAGTATAGCCATGGCACCAATAGCCTGTCGCGTCCGCGACACCATTGTCAGGACGCCAAGCATTTATGGTACCACCGCCACGAACCGGAATCGCCCACATGTGCCCAGGGCGACCTTCTTCATCCCGTCGCGCGCCCTTCACGGCTTGTGACCAATCAAGCAAGGGTTCCACCTGGAATTGGCGTCGCCGTCGGCGTCGGAGTCCACTCGGATCCGTCGCCTGCGTCGGCTCATTATTCGCATACCGATAGAGGTTGGCGTCACCGGCCTCGAAGCCAAGAGGACGCCGATTCCCGAACAACCGGAGAATCCAATGATCCGCAAGGTTACGGGGTTTTTCCAAAATGGTCATAGTACCATTCTGCGGTAGGGGCGTTTCCATAAAATGACTCCTTTGGAGTAATCGGTTTTCTCCACAGGGATTTTTGTGCAACCTCAACAAGCCAACTGGCCAGTTCAGTCGGATGACCGGTTTCGCCTGGCTCAAAAAGGTCCGAACTTGTTTGAACACTCACCTGGACTTGAGCATAATGCAAATGGCGGTTCCGGGGAAATAAGTATCTTGCCAAAAGATAGTCCGGCTCCGCTAAGGAGGTTAACCCGACATTTTCCAAGTAACGTGCCCGAAAGCCCACAAACATACCCAGCATTTCCCTTGGCGTAACGGCGCGAAGGTCCGAGCCACACCGCACAGCCTTTAACGGCAGGTGATATTTTTGGATGTAAAAATCGTCGTCGGGAGATTTGAAACCCCCGGCCCCCAAATTGGAAGCCTCGATGTTGTGGATTACTTTTCCGTCGTCAAAGCGGCAGATGATATGATAATCAACGCAGGCCAGGGAAACCGGCCAGGGCATTCGCCACGCAAGGGCAACATACAGAGCCGTCAGGTTGGCACAGGTGCCACGCCGGGTGTCCATCACGCCGGTTAGAAAAAGATCGTTGGGATCGGTATAGATAACGGCTTTCAGGTCTTTCTGATCTTCCCGGTAGCGAATGCCAAGAACTTCATCGACAAAATAGCAAAGGTGTCCCAGCCGGAAGAAATGCAAGTCGTTCTTCCAGTCCTGGGGCGTCCGATGAAATTCTTTTTCGGCTTCTCGCAAATCCCGTTTGAATTCGGTCGCCCATTGATCGGCTTTTTGCTTGTAGGAAAAAACATCCAGATGGGCCAATCGAGGAATTTCCTTCGCCACCACCAGGTTCAGTTCCAGGGGATCGATCATTGCCAGTTGATCGTCGGAAAAGGCAAGAAAATCTCGGAGGGTTCGAAATGCTTCGCCGGGACTCCCGTTTTTTGAAACTGAAAGGGTCATGAATATTCTCCCTTCCATATTCTTGGCGAATCTCCGGTTAGTTTGAACCGCCAGAGGGCAAAATGCAAATAAAATATTTTTTTTTTTGAAAAACCTATCTACAAGTTCCGGCCCTTGTAAAATTGCTTTTCCAGCACCGGATCGCGGGTGGTGAACGGCCCATCTTCCTGTTCCCGGCTCAGGCAGCGCGTGTACAGCATCGGAGGATTTTATCAAACTGCTGGAGCAGGGAAAGAAAAAATAGCCCAGCCGGCCGTGGGAGTGGAAGCGCGGGTCTGTCCGCGCTCCCACACTCTCACGCGCCCTCCCACCATTTCGCGCTGCGGAACCTTCCTTTCCCCGCTATAATGCCAGGAAATCCGTACCCCTGTCCAGGAGCTCCGGATGAAAACCGCGACCAAGAAAACCCCCGAAGAAGTCAACGGGGCGAAGGAGCCGACCCCTTCGCAAAGGCCGGTCACCGTGCCCGATTTTTTGGCCGCCAAGGCCAAGGGCGCCCGTCTGACCCTGTTGACCGCCTACGACTACACCCTCGCCCGGCTGCTGGACGCCGCCGGCGTGGACGGCGTTCTCGTCGGCGATTCGCTGGGCATGGTCGTGCAGGGCCAGGCGCATTCGCTGGCGGTCACCCTGGAGGAAGTGATTTATCACACCAAGCTGGTGGGTCGCGGCCTGCGCCGGGCCCTGCTGGTCGCCGACATGCCGTTCATGAGTTTTCAGGTCAGTGCGGAACAGGCCCTGACGAGCGCCGGCCGTCTGGTCAAGGAAGGCGGCGCCCACGCCGTCAAGCTGGAAGGCGGCGTGCGCAGCGCCGCGGCCATCACGGCCATCACCCGCGCCGACATCCCCGTCATGGGCCACATCGGCCTGACGCCGCAATCGCTGCGCCGCCTCGGCGGTTTCCGCGTCCAGCGCGAGGAAAATCGTCTCTTCGAGGATGCCCAAGCCACCGAGGAAGCCGGCGCCTTCGCCGTCGTCCTGGAATGCATCCCCGGCGAATTGGCCGGCAAGATCAGCCGCGCTTTGAAAATCCCCACCATCGGCATCGGCGCCGGCGCCGGCTGCGACGGCCAGATCCTCGTCACCCACGACATGCTCGGCCTGTTCGACGACCTGCGGCCGCGCTTTGTCAAGCAATACGCCGACCTGGGCCAGGCCATCGTGCGAGCGGTGGAGGATTATTGCCGCGAGGTGCGTGAGGGGCGCTTTCCCGCGGCGGAGCATGAGTTTCGGTAATAACATTCCTATAATCCCTGCCCCAGCTTTTTTATCGCGCGGGCCAGCGGAACCACCTCGACCCGTTCGTGAACCCGGTACGACTCGGAGCCGGGATAAACGATCCAGGCGCGATCCAGTTGTAAATCGGTCAGGGCGATGTGCAGTGATTTGGTCATTTCCGGGGCGTCGCCGGCTTTGAACTCAAAGCCGAAGGCCCGGCCGCGGCGGAACACCAAGAGATCCAGTTCCGCGCCCGCGTGCGTCCCCCAATAATAAGCCTGTTCCGAGCCGAGCAAGCTCATTATTTGTTCCAGGGCGAATCCTTCCCAGGAGGCCCCGAACTTGGGATGGCCCTCGATCTCCTCTTTTCTTTCCACGGTCAGCAAAGCGTGCAACAGGCCGCTATCCCGAAGGTAAACCTTGGGAGCCTTGAATTGGCGCTTGGAAATATTGGCGAACCAGGGCTGCAGTTGGCGGACCAAGAAAGTTCCCGTCAGCACGTCCAGGTAGTGGCGCACGGTGTGTTCGGAAGCGCCCAGGGC
>CAZFGM010000249.1:0-9439 GCA_964518515.1 uncultured Alcaligenaceae bacterium
CAGACGGGCCTCCAGCTTCAAGGCATCTTGCAGCGCCTGCTTGGCCTCCGCTTTGTGCCCGGCTCGGTCTTGGAGCGTTCCCAGGTAAGCGAGAACCGTGGCCAGAATGTGCTGATATTCAGGCACGTCGGCGTACTTTTGCACCAGGGCGTTGCCGTCCTTACGGGCCTCTAGGGCCGTTTGCAATCCCTTCTCCAACTGGCCGTTCGCAACCGAATACATGCTCTGGGCGAAGACGAGTTTGACCCGGTATTTCTGGTAGTCGGGCTTTTTCGGAAACTCGCTCACCAGCTGGTCGAACAACTTCCTTCCGTGTTGCAGGGCCGCGCCGGCTTCCTGTAGCCGCTGGCGCTGAAGGCAAATAAGCCCGAGGTTGCTGTAACTGATGCCCAAGTGCATGCGATAATCGGGGAGGTCGGGGTTTTTCGCCACCAGCTCCTTGCGGTGCGCGAGGGCGCCGCGGCGCTCCGCGTCGGCCTCATCCAGCCGTCCGTTTTTCTGGAGCAGTGTGCCCAGGTTGCTCCGAGAATTTCCCAGGACGAAGCGGTACTCGGGAACCGTGGGATGACGTGTCACCAGGTCGTCGAGCAAGCGGATGGCCCGGCGCCAGAGCTTTTCGGCCTCGGCGGCCTCGTCGAGATCATCAAGCAGATTGGCCAGGTTGTCCAGGTTCCGGCCCAATTCCAATTGATACTTGGGAAGTTGGCTAAAATCGTCCACCAGTTTTTCGTGCACCGTGAGTGCCTGGCGATATTGCTTGACCGCCTCGGCAGAGCGCCCCTGCTTTGTCAGGAGGACGGCAAAGTTGGCGGTCGTCTTAGCCAGGCCAGCGCGGTAGTCCGTCACCAGGGCGTTTTCGCTGGCCAGTTTTTCAAAGAGGGAAATGGCGGCCCGATAAAGGTTCTCGGCTTCACCGAACCGGTTCGGGTAGTTCTCCAGGAGCCTTGCCAATTCCCCTTGTATGGCCGCCAGCACATGGCGGGGTTCCAGCTCGGAAGGAAAGTCTGCCGCCAGCTTTTTCGCCACAGGCAGGGCCTCGCGCAGGGCTTGTTCCGCTTCCTTGAGGCGGCCATTCTCCTGAAGAACCACCGCCAGGTTTAGGTTGCTGGTCGCCAACAGGCGATGTTCCGCGGCAGCGGGATGCTTGGCCACGAGGTGGTCAAATTCCTTTCGCGCCAGGTCGTGTGCTTTTTCGGCTTCGTCCAAGCGGCCGAGGGGCTTAAGGGTATTGCCCAAGGCAGTGTAGCTCGCGCCTCGATTCGAGCGTGCCAAGCGGGAGTCCGGCGAAACCGCGAGCACTTTCTCATGGTGGGAAATGGCCTGCTGGAAAGCCTTTTCCGCCTCGGCGTGGCGTCCCAGGTGCTGGAAAAAGAGTCCCCGGGCATGAAAACTGGAGGCCAGGTTAATCCGGTAGTCGGGCTGCTGGGGATAACGCTCGACCAGAGCCAGGCGCAGGGCCAGGGCTTTTTGCCAGGCTTCCTCCCCCTCGGCGAACTTGCCGGTTTCCAAAAGGAGCCTGTCGAGGCCGGCGTAAGTGCCTGCGATCGCCCCCCGGTACTCCGGCTTGTCCGGCAATTCCTCGGCCAGCTTTTCCAGCAGCTCAATGCCTTGCTGGAAGGCTTGGTGGGCGGCCGGGTGTTTTCCTAGGAGCGAATAGATCCGGCCGACACGCTGGAAGGCCAGCCCGGTCTGAAAACGGATGGCCGGGTCGGTGCTTTTTTCCTTCAAGAACTGCTGGTGAAACTCGAGTGCCTTTTCCAAAAGTTGCCGCCGCACCGGTTCCATCTTGGGCAGGTCCTTCAGCCAGTGCTCGCCGACTTCGGTGAGCTGGTCCACCGCCGCGCCGGCGCGCTTGAAGTTGGCCTGCGCCCAGTCCGCGCGCTCTTGGGCGATCTGCCGCTGCTCGGCCTCCTGCCGGCGCGCTGCTTCCTTTTCATCGCGCTCTTCGCCGACCACCCATAAACCGATCCCCAGAGCCACGACGGCGGTGATCAGGAGCATGACGCCGCCGGCCACGATTGGCTTGTGGTGTCGGGCCCAGCGGGCCATCCGCTCCAGCCAGGCGCCGGCGTGGACCGACACCGGCTCATCCGCCAGCCAGCGCTGGACGTCTCCGGCCAGGTCCTGGGCGGTGCGGTAGCGCTCCTCCGGCCGGGCGGCTGTCGCCTTCAGGCAGATGCGCTCCAGACCCTTGGGCACGCCGCGCTTCACTTCGGCCGGCCGGGGGATCTGGCCTTGCTGGATGCGCGGCAAGACTTCGGCGCGCGTCTTGCCCTTGAAAGGGTTTTGCCCGGTCAGGATTTCGAAGAGGATGATCCCCAGGGCGTAAATGTCGCTGGCCGGGCCGATCTTGTCCACGTCGCCGCGGGCCTGTTCCGGCGCCATGTACGCCAGGGTGCCGACCATTTGGCCGCGCTCGGTTAACGGATTCTCGGCCGGCAGCCAATCGACGGCGCTAGCCGCTTCCGCCGGCCTGGCCTCGGCCTCTTCGCCGCGCTGGTACAACTCCGTCTTGGCAGTGTCCGCGGCGTGGGACGCATTGTCAATCCGTCCTTCGGCGTCCGCCAGCCGCTTGGCCAACCCCCAATCGACGACGAGGGTTTCGCCGAAATCGCCGAGCATGATGTTGGCCGGCTTCAGGTCGCGATGGATGATCTTCTTGCTGTGGGCGTAGGCGATGGTCTGGCACACGTCCACGAAGCGCTTGAGCAGATCGCGAAAGGCCAGGGTTCCGGGTTTGCGATGGTAGAGCACCAGGGCATCGCTCAGGTTCATGCCCTGGATGAAGCGCATGGCGTAATAGGGGCCGCCGTCGCCGTCTTCCAGGGTGTAGATGGGGACGATGCCGGGGTGTTCGAGTTGGCCGGTGATGCGCGCTTCGTTCAGAAAGCGCTCGCGGGCCTGCGGATTGTCGAGATGTTCCGGGCGTATCTCCTTGAGGGCCACCTGGCGGCCGAGCTTTTCATCGCGGGCCAGGATGATCTGACCGAGGCCGCCCTGGGCATGTTTGCCCAGGACAGTGAAGCGGGCGATCTCCGTCTTATCTTGACAAGGGGCCGCCGGTTCCGGCCTGGCCAAAGACGGTTGATCCACGGTTTCCTGGTTGGCGGGCAATGGCGTTTGCCCGACTCCGCGCGCGCCGCACTCCGGGCACACGCTCTTCCCGGGAGAAGCCGATTCGGCGGCCCCGGACCATTGGTGGCCCTGCGGACAGGTGAACCATGTCGCCACGGGAGGACTCCCCAAAGAATGGGAAATGAACTCCCCTATTATGCCACTGACGTTGGCGGTTACAAGTTTCTTTCAGGGCCAGGCTGCGGTGGCCTTGTGAAGGCGATTTTGTCGGCCTGGGTTAGGGCCACGTCCTTCGCCAATTGCCAATTGCCAATTGCCAATTGCCAATTGCCAATTGAAGAAAAGACCTCCGGTTTTGAATTCCCATTGGCAATTGGCAATTGGCAATTCTCTTTACTTACCTTCGATTTTTCCCTTTCCTGCCAAGAACGGAAACAACTTCCGAATCTCCCCTTTGGTCGGCTGACGGCCGTACTCGCAGACCTCAAAGGCCTCGGCGTGCTGCACCTTGGCGCCGCGGTCCTCGCCGTACCACTCGACCAGCTTGGCCCGGTATTTCTTGGCCACCCCCAAGGAGCGGTCTGCGAATCCCTGACGAACCTGGCGGCGACGGGCCTCGCGGCCAGCCTCATCTGTGGGACTATCCACCAGATAGCCCAGCGCCCCCCCTTCGAAAAACTGCGATTCGAGCACGTCCAAAGCGGCCAGCTTCTTCTCGATCATGTCGTCGATAGCGACCACGATATCGGCACGGAACGGGTTGGGCCGCTCGAAGCGGTCGGCATAATAGAGGAAGACGGGGTTGTTTTTCAGGTGCGGCACATCCGGGCAGAAGAACGGCACGGTGACCATGAAGGCGGCGTCCTGTACCAGCATGCCGGTGTAGCGATGATCGGGATGGTAGTCGTTGGGCCGATGGGCCAGGACGACGTCGGCGTGCCACTCGCGGATGAGGCGCGTGATGGTGCGTCGATTGGTCAGGCTCGGCTCGAGTTCGCCATCGTGAATATCGAGAACCTCGGTGTGGATGCCGAGAATGCGGGCCGCGCGTTCGACCTCGGCGGTGCGCCGCTTGGCCAGCGGACCGCCCGCTATTTTGAAGTGCCCGATATCGCCGTTGGTCACCGACACGAACTGGACGTGATGGCCCAGGGCCGCCCACTTGGCCGCCACGCCGCCGGCTTTCAGCTCGCAATCGTCCGGATGGGCGCCGAAGGCGATGATGCGCAGCTTACCGTCTTGGGGAGAAGGCTTTTTCCCCGGCGAGCGGGGGGAGTCAGCCCCCTGATTCCTCGACCCACCGGCATCGGCTGCCGCCATCAGGGAGCTTTCGCCCCCCGCGCGCCGGGCGTTGCACCACCAGCCCAAGGCGAAACCCAGGAACAACAGCAACGATACCCCAAGAATCTTCTTCATGATCGCCTCCGAAGGAAACAACCCGATCGAGGAAGTACCGGGCTTGAAAACGACCTTTAGGAAAGATGAGTGCGACGCGCTCCCTGATTTTAGTTGCCTGCGGGCGAGGTTGCCAGGATGTTTTCCTGTAGGTCAGCCTTTCCAGGCTGACGCAGCTTCGTGTCCGGCTGGAAAGCCTGACCTACTTCAGGCTCACTTGAATCCCCAGCCCGCGCAGGTGTTCCATCAGGCGGTCGAAATGTGCCTCGAGCACGCTCAAGGCGGTCGGTCCCAGGCGGGCGTTGATCAAGTCGCGGGTGGCGGGCCATTGCCACAAGCCGTCGGCGGTTTCGGCGCTGGGCACGTGCAACACCAGGTGCCGCCGCATTTCCAGGGGAGCGATTTCCGGAGCCGTCAGGAGCAGGCGGGCGGCCGGGGACAGGGGCTGGCCGCAGCGTTTTTCGAACCAGACTTCCAGGTCGGGCAAACTCAGGCCGCCCGATCGCCCCGCCGCCAGGGTGGCCGGCGACAGGCGGTACAAGCGCCGGCCGTTGGCACCGGGCTGCGGCAGACTTTCGGCGAAGCGCTGCAGCTCGGTCTCCAACAGCAGATCGGATTTGGCCGCGTCGATGCTCAAGGTCACGCCGTCGGCTTCGACATCCACGCATTTCTCCGCCGGCTGGGCGTAATCGCGCGTGCCGATGAGCCGAAAGTGGCGGTAATCGATGTGCTCCTCATTGGCCACCACGGCCAAAAGGTCCGTGAGGCGAACGGCAGGCAAGCCGCGGGCCAGGGCTTCGGTCAGGTCCGCGGCGCTGCCGAACTCGAGCAGGGCCCCCGCCGGATACACGCTGAGGCGTTCGCGTTTGTTGGCCCAGGTGCGCAAGGCATCGACCACGGCGGACGGGATGGCTTTCTGGCCGTGCCGCTCCAGAATTTGCAACAGCGATTCGAAAGTTTCGCCGGCTTCCAGGGCGCGATACACCGATTCGGGCTGCAGTTGCAGCGTGCATGCCGGGCCCAGGCTTTTCCAGGTCGCGAACCGCGTCAGCCGCAGGATCAATTCCGGGGTCAGGCCCTGGCGATAGGCGAGGATTTCAAGGTTGGGCTGGACCAGCAGCGTCTGCGCGGAGGCAGGCGGGACCGGTGGGGCTTCTCCAAGTCCCAGGACCCAGCGCCCCAGGGGCGACAGGCGAACCAGCCAGCCGCCCTTTTTGGCGGCTTGCACCAAGCGGAGTTGAAAGGCCAGACCGAGAAGGAACGAGCCAATGCCGATTTCCTTTCCCCGTTGCCGGCCGGCCCAGAAGGGATGGTGATTCCCGATCCATTGTTCAATCGCCTCGGGCCGGGCCCAGCTTCCATCCGGTAAAGTGGTCAGGAATAACAAGGCCAGCAAATATGCGGAAGGATAAGGATTTCCTGGGCCAGCGGCCGGCTGCCAGCCGGCGGCGGCATTCCAACCTTCCAAGGTGGGCAGGGCGGACCACAAGGAGACCAGGGTTGGCCGCAGGCCCGCGGTCCACGCCGGCGGAAAATCCGCCACGCGCAGCGCGCCGTCGTTTTCCGCGAGCACTCCTTCCGCCACGGCCAGGGCCACCGCGAGCAAGCCCGGATCGGGCAGGTCGGCCAGGCTGTCGGCCGGAGGACTGCCGAGCAGGGGGTCGCCGCGCAATCGATCCAGATCACGTTTGAATAAATCGCGGACTTGGGTGCGGCGTAAGGAGGCGGCCGCCACTTGTTGCCACAAGACCGCCAGGCGCAAGGGCCATTCCAAGCCGTCGGTTTCGTGAACGGCGGCGCCGGGTCCCACGGCCACAGACCCCGGACAAGGCGGCAGGCCCAGCTCCACGCCCCGCGCCCGCTCGTTTACGGCAGGCGGGGCAAAAACGACCGGGCCGCCATCGGCACTTTGATTGAGCCAGGCTTGAAAAGATTTCAGCCGCCCAAGCGCTTTCCCTTTGATTTGCCCGTTGTGGTTCCATTCCGGATAAAGCAGGCCGGCTTCGAGAAGCTGGCGGACGGGTTCCAGACCATCTGCCTGGCCCAGAGTCACGAGAAGCTCGACCAGGTTGCCGACCGGCCAGCGCGGTTGCCGGCTGTGGCTAATCCAGGCCAACAGCCGCCGGCAGGCTGGAGCAAGGTCCTGCAAGCGGCGATCGATAACCACGGTATTGCCCAGGGTATCCAGGCAGCGCTGGCACAACTCGTCGGCCGGCCACTGATTGCGCGGCTTGCACAGCTTGGCCGCCACGCCGCGCAACAGGGCGTCGTCGTACCCTTCCAACGTGCGGCGAAGGTGTTCGGTCCAGTAAGCGGCATCGATCAACGGCATGGGTGATTTTGTTTTCCAAGCCCGCAGGCTTGCGACATGGTAACCGGGATCGGAAAAACTCTCAGAGGCTTACCGTAAGTCCTTTTAGTTCCCGAAAGTCTCAAAACCTTTTGATACCTTGGCCTTTTTCCATAACCTAAGGCAAAGAAAGGCTTTAAAAACTTCCGGGTGGCCCAAAGTCTCAAAACTCCACAGGCTTCCAGAAAACGTTTTTTTTCCCGCTTCCTGAAAGTTCCGGATGAACCCTTAGCACTTTCTTGGTTGCGAAGCGAACCTAAAGGGCTTATTCTTCGGCATGGTTCAATCGCCGGTAACACTCGTAGGGTGGGTCGAGTCTTCGAGACCCACCGAAATCCGGCGAAATCCGGCCCACCATGGTGGGTCTCGAAGACTCGACCCACCCTACAGGGTGTTACCCCAAAAGAACGGTTTTTGAACCATGCCTATTCTTCGAACGAAAGCAAGGTCCTGTCCCCTTTTCGGACAGCCTCTCAGATCACTACTTGGGGCGTGTGCCCCATTTTCTGCAATTCCTGGACGACGGCGTCCACTCGGCCGTAGCGAACCAGCAGCACGCGGTCGGCCAGCCGGCCCACGATGTCCTGCGCCAGCTTGCGATTGGCCAACAGTTCCTCCGCCAGCAACGCGTCTTCTGTCTGGATCAGACACACGCGGCGATGCAGCTTTACCGGGATACGCGCCTTGTCCATGTTCCTGGCTTTCAATTGGCAATTGGCAATTGGTATTTGGCAATTGGCAATTTCGTGAACCAGGATAAGGTACTCTCGATGGCAAATTGCCAATTATCAATTGCCAACTACCAATGGCCAATTGCCAATTGGTCATCCAGTTTTTCGCACCTGTCCCACAATCTCGCTGCCGTCCTTGATGGTGTAACTATACCCCTGCTCGGTTAAAAACAATTGCCGATGATGAGCGAAGTCCAGCTCGCGGGTATCGCGCGTGACCAGGGTAAAGAAATGGGCCTGCTCGCCGTTGGCCTTGGGCCGCAAGATGCGGCCCAGGCGCTGGGCTTCTTCCTGCCGCGAGCCGAACGTGCCCGAAACCTGGATCAGGACGTTGGCGTCGGGCAAGTCGATGGCGAAATTGCCGACCTTCGACAAAATAAGCTGGCGAACCTCCCCCTTGCGAAAGCGGGCGTACAGATCCTCACGTTCGCTGCTGGCGGTCTGGCCGGTGATCAGCGGAATGTTGAAGCGTTTTTGCAGCAGGCGCAACTGCTTCAAATACTGGCCGATGACCAGGACCTGCTGGCCGGCGTAGTGGTCGAGCAGGCGGGCGACAACGTCGTCCTTGCCGGGATTCTCGCTGGCGATGCGGTACTTGTGGCGCAATTCGGCGACGGCATATTCCATGCGCAAAGGTTCCGGCAGAGCCACGCGAATCTCGGTGCAGGCGGCCTCGGCGATCCAGCCGCGCGACTCGAGCTCGCGCCAGGGAACGTCATATTTCTTCGGGCCGATCAGGCTGAAGACGTCGCCCTCGCGGCCATCCTCGCGAATGAGGGTGGCAGTCAGGCCGAGCCGCCGCCGCGCCTGAATCTGCGCCGTCACGCGAAAAACCGGCGCCGGCAGTAGGTGCACTTCGTCGTAGATTATCAGCCCCCAATCGCGCTGGTCAAAGATTTTGAAATGGGGAAATTCCTCTTTCTTGTCGGCCCGGTGGGTCAGAATCTGGTAGGTGGCGATGGTGACGGGCCCGATTTCCTTGGATTCGCCGGTGTATTCGGCGATGGCGTCGTCCGACAGGTCGGTCTTGTCGAGGATCTCGCGGCGCCACTGCTTGACGGCGGTGATGCTGGTGGAGAGGATCAGGACCGAGCGCTGCAGGAGGGCCATGACGGCCAGGCCGACGATAGTCTTGCCGGCGCCGCAGGGCAGGACGATGACGCCGCTGCCGCCGCGAGCATCGCCGCCGGCGTAAAAGATGTCGGCGGCGTCGCGCTGGTAATCGCGCACATGAAAAGGCAGGCCCGAACGCGCGAGGGCGCGCAGACCCAGAGGGAGGGCCGCTCCTTCGGTGTAGCCGGCCAGGTCTTCTGCCGGATAGCCCACGGCAATCAAGCTTTGCTTGAGCAGGCCGCGAAAGCCTGGCTCGACCTGGTAACTGTCCGGCCCCAACCGATCGCCCAAGTATTGCCGGACTTTCGGCTGGCGCACCAGTTCTTGCAAGAGCGGCTTGTCGGCACAGACCAGCTTGAGATGTTCGCCGTGGCGTTCGATCTTGACCCGGCCGTAACGGCCGACCTGCTCGGCGATGTCGGCGGCCAGGTTGGTCGGCAGCGGAAATTTGCTGTAGTTGCCCAAAACCTCGACCATGGCGTCGGCGGTCATGCCGGCGGCGGCGGCGTTCCACAACGACAGCGGCGTCAGGCGGTAGGTATGAACGTGCTCGGGGCTTTTTTCCAGCTCGGCGAACGGCGCCAAAGCGTCGCGGGCGGCGGCATAGCGCGGATTATCCACCTCGACCAGGATGGTGCGGTCCCCCTGGACGATCAGGGGATTGGTGGGGTCGTAATGCATTCCCTGCCAAGTCCTTGTGTCGAAAGGCGCGCCTTCGGCCCGTTGGCGAAGAAAATGGCAGTTTAGTGGGTTCCGCGGAAGGGATCAAGGCGAA
>CAZFGM010000250.1:0-9416 GCA_964518515.1 uncultured Alcaligenaceae bacterium
CGGGCGATGTCGTTTTGCAGCTTGCGGCGGATGGTTTTCTGCACTTCCTCGCTGAAGGGAATCTGGCCGGCGAACTCGCGCTCGACGACCTTGAAGAGATGTATCCCGGTGGCGATTTCCACGGGCGGGCCGACGTCGCCGGAGCGCAGGCTGAGCAGGGCGTCCTCGACCTCGGGCGGCTTGATTTCACCCTTGCGCTGGCCGACGCCCTCGCCCTTGCGCAGGCTGGCGTCGCCGTCGTCAAAGGCCAACAGCCGGGCAAATTCCTCGCCCGCCCGCCAGCGCTCGAGCAGCTCGTCGGCGAATTGCCGGGCCTGGGCCATGGTCGGCCGCTTGGGGCCGACGGCGATGAAGATGTTTTGCCATTTCACTTTGTCCACCTGCTGGAACTCGTTCTTGTGCAGCTCGTAGTATTCGCGGATCGCCCCGGGGTTGATCTGCTTCAGGATTTCCGGGTGGATGCGGTTGCGCAGGTATTCCATGCCGATGAGCTGTTTTTCTTCCTTTTTTTGCCAGGTTTCCAGGGTCAAGCCTTCGCGCTTGAGCTGCTCGGCCAGGTCCGCGTCGGTCCAGTTGCGCTTTTCCTTGATGTCCTTGACTTTCTTGTCGAATTCTTTCTGCACGTATTCGCGCAACTTTTTCAGAGCCTGGGGGTTGTTCTTTTCCAGCTTGTGGATGGCGTCCTGGTAAATGACTTCCTCCTCGATGAATTTGTTCAGAGCGTCGTTGAATAGTTCGGCGATCTTTTCCGAGCGCTGCGGCTCGGCCAACGTTTGCTGAATCCGCAAGATCTCGGGCCGGAGGGCGTTGTAGAGATCGTCGTCGAAAATGGGCTTGCCGTTGACGCGGGCGCGGATGTTCACCAGGTACCTTTCCTGGCCCGGGCCGATCGCCTCGGGCGCGGTCCGGGGATCGCTGGGGCGAAACTTAACGGTTTCGCTGGGCGGGCTCGAAAAACCCGGTGGCGTCGCCTGGCCTGGAGCCTGCATGCGCACGCGCGGTGTCTGGTCACGGCCGGCGAGAATGTCCTCGGCCACTTGCACCTGCAGCCGCTCGCGCAGCGCGTCCCGTTCCGAAACGCAGCCGGCCGCCGCCAGAGCGGCGACCGACCACACCACCAACATCCGATAGCGTTTTGTCATGGCAAACTTCCTGCTTGCCTAGAATGCGAAGTATGGCAATTTTCCGCAGATTCCCCAGGTGATAAGGCGACGCGGAACTATAGCGGGCCGTGGAGGAAACACAAGAGGGGTTTAGCCAATCGGTGGACGAGGAGTGCAGGACACGCTTTGCGCGCCTGACCCGAAAACGCGCCGATTTTACCGACCTTACCCTAGAAAAAGTTCACAGGAATCGACATTATTCTTCGCGCGGGCAAGATTGATTGGTACTTGGTGCCGCCACGTTTCAAACGTTACTTTTTCCCTTGTTGGCCTACTCAAACTGACTTGGCCAACAAGGGATCTGAGTAAGTTCTCAATAACCCTGATTTTGGCTGGTATCGTTGACCGATGCAGTTCCGAGACGGAAGCGTAAGCGACGGCCACGCCAAGCAATTCGGGCGTCGCTTACGCTTCCGGCTCGGACAAATAAATTTCCGACCTCCCCAGGGTTCTTGAGAACTTACGGATCTGATCCGTAAAGTCGTGCATAAGCAGGTTTTCCATCGATCCTGAACGGCCTTGTTGGGCGTGGTTCAATTAGGGCTATTTTTGGGTAGCACCTCTGAGTTTTCAAAGGCCATGAAGGTCGGGATTCTGTGCAAGTTTCTGTGCAAATCACTCACCCCCCTCCCAAGGCGTTTTTTGTTGGTGCTACCTGGGTTTGAATCATGCCCCTTGTTGGCCAACTGGCGGCCCCCAGCTTGTTTCGGGCAAAGCTGGAAAAAACCGGCCCCCGCGCTGTCAACTCCTAACTTCGTGCGGCTTTGGTGCCAATGGGCTTTGTACGCGTTTCAAGGTACATTACCTTGAACCTTTCGTTAGCCGTTCCAGGGCCAGCCGTGCTTCCTGGGTCAGCCAGGCCTCCGGGATTCCGTGGGCCAGCTTTTCGAGCAATTTCCGGGCCGGGGGCGTGTGATGAAATTCCAATACCTGGATGGTGCGGATTAGACGCAAGCGGGCAGGGGCGGTGGGCTGGAGGTTATCCAGCAGCTTGTCCACGCGGCGGGTGAACTCCAGGGAAGTCTGGCCGGTCAAACTTTTACGCAAGGCCCTTTCGGCCAACTCACCCAGGGCGCTCAATTCGTGGTGTGCTTTGTCCCGGACGGCAAACTGGTCGCTCTTGAGGTTGTCGATTAACCGGTTCAGGCGTTCGCCAGAAACGGGCTTCACCGGCAAGAAAAATTCCTCGAACAAGGCGACCGTTTGTCCGGGAGTCTCGGTCAAGCGCCATTGGGCCAGATAGGCCTTCGCGAGATCTTCCCCGGTCAGGTCTTTCCACAAGGAGGAAACTTCCTGGCGGGATAATGGCGCGCGGGGCGGCTTGTGGTTGAGGTGAACGCCGGCCCGGACGGCAGCTTCCGGATTGATCCAGTTGAGGGCCTGGACGGCCGCCTGATAAACGTCGAAGTCTTCGTGGGCCAAAGCTTTGACCAAGGCGGGGGCGGCATCTTTGGCGAGGGGGCCGAGCTCCCCCAGGTGATTGGCGGCTGCGAGGGAAACCGTCCTGGATTCGTCCGCCAGGCCCTGGGTCAGAACGGAGATTGCTTCGGCGGAGGGACCGCCGATCCGGCACACGGCGACCGCCGCAGACATGCGCAGAGAGACATCTTCATTTTTGAGATACGGCGTCAGAGCGGGCAGGGCGGCTTTGGCCTCGGGACCAAAAGTCGCAAGGTCGGCGATGGAAGGCCCTGGATAGTCTTTTTTTTTCAAATTGTCGATCAGGTTCTGGAGAATCTGGTCCTTATGGCCCATGCGCCAAAGAGCTTTTGCCCCAGAGCCCACTAGGGGCCCGCCAATGAAATGGAAGTGCTTTTTAAGGGCGGGGACCGCAACTTTTGCTGGCGGCCCTATTTCCGCCAAGGCCTCAATGATTTCATCTTGCCTCATAAACCTTATTAGTAAATTGTCGCCGGCTTTGGGGGTTTCCATCAATTTTGTCAAAAATCTAACGGAGGTTTCCGGCTTCCCTGTGATTTTCCAAAGAGCCAGGGCGGCTTGAACGCAAACCTCTGAACTTTCCTCTTTCATGGCTTTTTTCAAAAGAGGGACCGCGGCTTGGGCTTGTGGACCGATGCGACCCAAGGCAATCGCAGCCTCTTTCCGGGCGTAATAGTTTTCCATGAGTTGGCATAAGAGAGGAACCGCTTGCCTGGCCTTGGAGCCGAAAGTGGCGAGGGCGTCAATCAGGTTATTACCCAAGGCTGAACCACCGAACTTCTCCCAATCGTGTTCGCGGAGCAACTGGCAAAGAACTGTAACCGCGGGATCGGCTCCCCGCTCCTGGTCCAGGAGAGAAAGGGCCATGGCGGAGTTAAACCGAACTTCCCGGTCGCGATCCCACAAGAACGGCAACAAAGTTGGAAAAGATGCCTTCGTCCGTGTGCCGATCTTGGAGAGCATGTAGGCGTATTCTTCCCGATCGGGAGCGCTCTTATTTCGCAACGCGTCGCACAGGGCGGCGACACCCGCATCGCCGAACCAGCGCAAGCCGAGATACGCGCTGTACCGGACGGGAGCTTCCGAAGATTTGACCGCTTCGGCCAGGGCGGGCAAGGCGATCCTTGTCTGCCGGCCAAACTGAGGGAGCGCCCCGGCGGCCCAGAAGCGAACGCCCTCATCGGGGTCCTTGAGAGCCTTGACCAGGGCGGGGATCGCGCTGGCGGCCTCGGGCTTGATGCTGCTCAGGGCGGTGGCGGCGCTGCCGCGGGTCAAGGCATCCTTGTCGGTGAGCATCGTGGCGCTGAGGTCGGCGGTCGCCGGCCGGGCCCAGTGGCCGATGAAGCCCAGAGCCTCAGCCGCGCTGGCTCGAACTGCGCTGTCGGGGTGTTTCAAAGCCTTCACCAGCGTTGTCAGGGCCTCTTGCTGTTTCGGCTCGATCCGCAGCAAGGCTTCGGCGGCGAGGAGGCGCACGAAATCGTCCGAATCTTGCAGAACCAGAACCAGGGCCGGCAGGGCGGCCTTGGCCAAGGGGCCGATCTGTCCCAGGTCTTCGGCCGCGGCGCCGCGAAGGCGAGCGTCCTTGCTTTTCAAGGCTTGAATGAGGGCGGGCAAATCGTCTGGCCGCCCGCTGACCCAGCCGGCATCCGGCGGCAAATACAAACCCGTGAAAAAGGGTTCCAGCGCCCTTTCCCATAAAACCCGCCCCGTTTCCAGGTCGAAGACCTGAAGCTGGTTGGCGCGAACCAGTCTGCGCTCGGCCACGCGAATCGGTCCCAGCTTCGCCTTGAATCCGTAGATGCGCGCGCCGGCGACCAGCCTCGGCACGCTGTTGGGCCAGCTTTTTTTCATCTGAAATGCCAGCCGGCCCGTTTCCAGGGCGAAAATCCGTTCCCGCACGCCACCGCCGTCTGCCGGCACAATAGCGACGTAACGCTGGTCCAGGGTCAAATGAACATCATCGGTCTTACTCTGGCCAAGATTGACGGTGGCGATTTGCTTGCCCGTGGTTGTGTCCCAGGTCTCGAGATGGATGGTTTCCTTTCCCTTCAAAGTCTTCTTTTTCAGGGCGGCCAGGCGCTTGCCGACAATCACGGCGGTATGAATATACTCCTTCCGGTTTCCATCGGCTTGACGCGGGCGGCTCCCGTCCACTACTTTCTGCAAATTCTCCGGCAACTGCGGATCTTCTTCCAAGGGGAATTCGGGGAATTCGTCGGCTGACAGCATCTTCACCAGACCACTTTTGAGGGAAAGCCGTGCCACACCCGAGGCATTCCGGGAAGTCGCCTCTTCCGGCGCCCACTCGGGCAGGCGCCCCTCATCCCACCAGGCCTTGGCATTCCATTTCAGGAAAAAATCGCCTTTGTGGATTTGCCACTGGCAATCCAATTGCCGGCCCCAGCGCCCTTTGACCGACGCCCAGCTGGGCAACACCACCGGCTCGGATTGCAGAAGAATCTTGCCTTTTTGCGAACAATCCAGCACGACCAGCCGCAACGAATTGGCCATCGTTTCAGGGGACAGGGCCACGAGCCGTTTGCCCTGCAAAGCCAGCGGCCTGGAAACCGCCTGGCTGCTCCAAAGAATTTTGCCCGTCGCCATCTCCACCGCGTCGATTCCGCCACGGGGCAACGTCAGGTAGGCGATGCCGGCGTCCAGGTCGAGAAGGCCCCCGCGAATTGCTAGCGTTTTTGGGGTTCCGGCGTCCAGCTTCAATTTTGAAGTCGGGACCATCAATCCAAAAAAAGGTTGATGGCTTTCCAGGCAGGCCCTTTGGACGGTGGTTATTTCGAGATAATCCATCCGGAACAGGTAAATCGCATCCTTGGGGATCTGTGCGACGGTGGCTTCGAAAAACTGGCCCACAGTCATTTCCGCGGGCCTTGGACCAAACCGGATTGGCACATCCCAAATGTTGATGTCCGGATCTTCTTCCAGGAAAGCCTGTCTATCCACAAGGATGGGGAGGTCGATCCCCCGCGCCGCCAGTTTTTCATAGACCAGGCTCAGCGTTTCCTTGAGATTCATGGGCTGGCGGAAATCCTTCATGTCAACCGGGCTGCTCAACACTTTGACCATTGCCCGGATTTGGTTGGGCGCAAGTTCCCTCGGGCCGCTTAATTCAATGACTTGCCCATGGAGGGCCGGCAAGGGACCAGCAAGAAAGGCTCCCGCAAAGCAGGCCAGACAAATCGGCCAAAAGAACCGGCGGGACATGATACATCCCACTTGATAAGAAGCAACCACAGCGGTCGCTATTATCCTTTTGCGGATGGCAGCTGTAAAGTAAATTCGCGGGCGGTCAAAGTTAGGAAGAGGGGCAGCGCGGACGCACGAGGTGGCCGAATGAATGCGGCGCTGGGACGATCCTACGCCTATTGTGAGCGCCTGGCCCGGCGCGAGGCGGGAAATTTTTATCCCGCCTTTCGCCTGTTGCCGCGGCAGGAGCGCCTGGCCATGTGCGCCTTGTACGCATTCCTGCGCATCGCCGACGACCTGGGCGATGGTCCGGGCGACGCGGCCGACAAGCGCCGCCAGCTCGCCGCCTGGCGCCTGGGATTCGACAAGGCCCTCGCCGGCCAGTACACGCATCGCCTGCATGCCGCCCTGCACCATACGATCGCCACGCATGCGATTCCGCCGGAATACCTGCATGCCGTCCTCGACGGCGTGGCGATGGATCTTGCCCCGGTGGGATACGCGACCTTTGCCGACCTGCGGCTGTACTGCTATCGCGTGGCCTCGGCGGTGGGGCTGGCGTGCATTCACATCTGGGGTTTTCGTGAAGAACGGGCCAAGACTTATGCCGAAAACGCCGGGCTGGCGTTTCAACTGACCAATATTCTCCGCGACTTGGGCGAGGACGCGGCGCGTGGCCGGGTCTACCTGCCGCGCGAAGACCTGGACCGCTTCGGGTACGCCCCGGCAAGACTAAAGCGCGGCGAGCGCGACGAGGGGTTTCAGGCGCTGATGCAATTCGAGGTGAATCGAGCCCGCGCCTTTTACGAGGCGGCCTGGCCGCTCGGCCCGCTGCTGCCGCCGGCCGGCCGGGCCGTGTTCCTCGTCCTCGCCCGAACTTATCGCGCCCTGCTCGAGGCCATTGAAGCCTGCGATTACGACGTCTTTTCCCGGCGCGTGCAGGTCAGCCCGTGGCGGAAGCTGTTTCTGGCGGTGCAGGCATTGCCGGCGCGGTGGAACTGGGTTTGAATCTTGGAGACAATGGTAAGGCATGAGCCAGCGCGTTCTCATCATCGGCGGCGGTCTGGCCGGCCTGGCGGCGGCCACGGCCCTGGCGCCGCGCGGCTTTCAAGTCACGCTGCTCGAAGCGCGTAACCGGCTCGGCGGCCGGGCCAGCTCCTTTCACGATGCCGCCAGCGGCCAGCTCATCGATAACTGCCAGCACGTCAGCATGGGCTGCTGCACGAACTTCGCCCACTTTTGCCGAACCGCCGGCATCGATCACTTCATGCAGGCGCACCGATGCCTGTATTTCATGACGCCGGACCGCCGGCGCAGCCGTTTTCAGGGCGATCCCTGGCCGGCCCCTTTTCATCTGACGCGGAGCTTTCTGGGAGCGCATTTTCTCACTGCTTTGGAAAAACTGCGCATCGCCTGGGGCCTGGCTTGCCTCCAGGGAGGAAACGTGGACGACGATCCGCCGTTTACAGACTGGCTGGCCCGCCATCATCAAACCCAGCGGACGGTGGATCGCTTCTGGGGCCTGGTGCTGGTCAGCGCCCTCAACGAGTCGCCCGAGCGCGTCGGTTTGCGTTACGTGCGCAAGGTTTTTCTCGACGGTTTTCTCCGGCATCCGCGCGGCTTCGAGGTGATCCTGCCCACCGTGCCCCTGGGCCGGCTCTATGGCGACGAACTCCGTCGCCGGCTGGCCGAGCACCAGGTGCGGGTCCTTTTCCAGCAGGGCGGCAAACTATTGGAAATAAAGGACAATCGGATCACGGGACTGCTTCTGCGGAACGAAACCAGGCTGGAGGCGGACTGGTACCTCGCCGCGGTGCCGTTCGATCGGCTGTTGGATTTGCTGCCGGCCGAAGTCGTGGAGGAGCAGCCGTATTTTCACAACCTCCGCCGCCTGGAAACCGCGCCGATCACCAGCGTGCACCTGTGGTTCGACCGGCCGGTGCTGCCGTTGCCGCACGTGGTGTTGATCGCATGTGCCGGCCAGTGGATCTTCAACCGGGGCGCGACCGCCGAGGGAGATTTTTACGTGCAGGTGGTGGTCAGCGCGGCCCGGCAGTTTCGCGGCCTGGGCCAGGACGAAGTCGAGCGGCGCATCGTGGCCGAGCTGGGCCAATTGTTTTCCTCGGTGCGAACGGCCACGCTCAAGCGCAGCCGCGTCGTGACCGAGCACCACGCCACTTTTAGCGCCGTGCCCGGGGTGGATCGCTGGCGGCCGCCGCAAATTTCGCCCCTGAGCAACCTGTTCGTGGCGGGCGACTGGACCGCCACCGGTTGGCCGGCCACCATGGAAGGCGCCGTCCGCTCCGGCTACCTGGCCGCCCAGGCCGTGCTCGGGCGGGTGGGGGTCGCGGTTTCCCTGGTGCAGCCCGATTTGCAGTAGGCCAAATATACCGGAGGCGGCCGAAAGTGACACTTTGGGTGTGCCACGGTTGACACAGCCGTGCAGGCGGCCCCCCACGGCTGACACAGCCGTGGCACACAGGGAAGTATTTTTTTCAACCGAGCGGAGTATTAATTCAAACAAAAAGGCCGGCACGTTGTCGAACGCGCCGGCCCTTGTTGTTGGGGGACAAAAAGTTACCGCTGCGTGACGGCCACGCCGGTCCCTTCGAAGCGCACGGTGGTTTGTTCACCGGCGCGGAAGTTGACCTGCTGCGTCACGACCTCGCCCCCGGGGAGGCGGGCTTGCAGGGTGTAGGAGTAATTCTGGCCCGCCGGCAGGTTGGGGGTCACGAACGTGCGCACCGCCGACGTGGAGGTGGTGGCCTGGCCGTCCACCGTCAAGGTGGCGTCGGCAGGCAGGTGCACCACGATCGTGGCCTGCGCTTCATGGTGGGCAATGGGCATGGCGCAGCACGTGGTGCCGCAGTGCCCACAATGGCCACAGTAATGGCAGTGGCGATGGCAGTGGTGCCGGCAACGGTGGTGGCAGCGCCGGTGACACCGGGCCGACACATCCTCGGCCCAGATCAACCACAGGGCCCCAAAAAGGAGGGTGAACAAAGCAAGACGCCGCATAGGTGAGACTCCTTTCGGAACAAAAAAACAAACCAGCGACCGGACCCCGTTGCCCGGCCGCCATGAGAAACTCCGATTCTCTGTCCGCGCTGGGTTCGATCTCGCAGCGTTCCAGGCCAGCCCTGGAAAAGACATAGGATTGTCAAGTTGACAATATATGGCCAGTAAAAAAAACGAAAAGTGGAATTATCCTGTTCGGATGCGAAAAAAATTGACGAGGTTGACAGGCCGGTGCCAGCGAAATGCCTTATCAAGGGCGGAGCTTGGCCAGGTCGTCGAAAAATCGGGGATAGGTCTTGGCCACGCAGCTCGGGTTTTTCAGAACCAGGCCCGGCACGCGCAAGCCGATCAGGGCCAGGCTCATGGCCAGGCGGTGGTCGTCGTAGGTTTCTACTGGGGCGCCCCGGAGTGAGCGGGGAGCGATCTTCAAACCGTCGGCAAGTTCCTCAACAGCGGCACCGAGGCGGCGCAGCTCCGTCGCCAGGGCGGCCAGGCGGTCGGTTTCCTTGTGGCGGATGTGGGCCACGTTGCGGATGGTCGTCGGCCCGTCGGCGAAACAGGCGACGGCGGCCAGCGTCATGACCGTGTCACTGA
>CAZFGM010000251.1:0-9412 GCA_964518515.1 uncultured Alcaligenaceae bacterium
CCATGGTGTCGGTGTCGAACAGGATTTTGGTGTTGGCGGCGGGGTTGCCGAGGACGCCGGCGATGTTCGATGGCGTACCCGACGGGCTGGTGGTGAGCAAGGGTTCGGTACGCTGTCCGCGAATGTCCCACATCAGGTATTCGGCGCTGAGCCAGATGCGGGGGCGCTGGGGACAGCCGTCGTCCCAGCCGCCGCCCCAGTCGGTTGAGCAGCCGTCGTCGCAACAGCCGCCCCAGCCGCCCTCGCGCCAGCGGCTCAACAAGCGGCCGCCACAGCGGCGGCCGTCGCAACAGGCATCGCAGCAATCCGTCAGGATTTCCGGGCCGGGGCAGGGACAGCAACCCAGGCCGGCGGGCGGCAGGATCGGCGTGGGGGCGACCGGGATGGATTCCGGGCCGTTGGCTTTGGGCAGGGGCTGGTCGTCCAGGGGGATGGGCTTCATCGGCAGGGGCGGCAGGCCGGGACCGGGGGGTAGGGGCCGCGGGGCATCGGCCTTGGCGCGAAAGACCACCGCGTCGGCGGCGCGGAAATTCACCGGGGTGATTGCTGGGTTATCGTTCGGTTGGGCGAGGGGAACCGGATGGCGGAGACTGAAGCCGCGATTTGCTTCGCCCGGGGGCGGGGCATCCACGATGCGAATCGCCGCGCCGGGACGGGGACCGGCCGACCGCCACGGCACGTCCTCGGCCAAGACGCGAACGGCGGCGAAACCCAGAGCCAGAGCCAGCCCGCTGTAGAGCAACGCTTTCATGAATCCACCCTCCGTGGCGAATTGCAGGTGATCGCAGATTTCAGATGGAAAAATACAGGGGCAATCGAAAGCTGAAATCTGCTTATCTTCCCTTACTTCGGCACATCCGCCACGGCTGACCCAAGCGTTCCGTCCGCGCCGCCGGGGACCGGCGCGGAAATCAGGGGCAGGGTTGATAAACCCTGAATATCCCGCACAAGCCGCAGGTTGTGCTCTTTCGGTAAAACTGGTGAGAGGAGTGATTGATAGTGGAGACCCTAAGAGGAAACCGTTTAGCGGGGAGCCGAAGGCGACCGGCCTAGTCGTCGCCTTCGGCTCCCCGCTAAACAACTCGGGACCTCTTAAACCAAATTGGCCACCACCAGGACCAGGCCGAAGAACTCGCTCGACGACCACAGTTTCTGCATCAGCACTCCCGGCGTGATGGCCCGGCTCTGCAACTGGCTGGTCCAGTATTGTAATTCCCAGCTCGTCGCCGGCCGGCGCAGGATGCCGCGGAAACTGTAGTCTACAATTTGCTGGTACACTTCCGGTTTGGTCAGCAGGTTTTGAACGATCGTCAGACGATCGTTGGTGGCCAAGCTCTGCAGCTCGACGAGCTGGCTGGACAGGTCGGGCACCCGGCCCAGAACGTCGGCGTAGAAACCGGCCAGGAGCGAACCCGCCGTCGGATGCGTGGCCTGGTATTCCGCCGAGGTCAGGAAATTCTGGGCGATGTCGATTTCCGACACGCCGGCGCGAAGCTGGTTGATCAGCGTCTGCTGTTCCAGTGGGCTGGGCAGCCGGTGATAAAACGTTTGATAGAAGTTGTTGGCCTGCTGGATGCGGTGGGCTTGCGAATCCCAGAAGCCGGCCACTAACTGCTCGCGGCTGAGGCTGCCCGATTGGAGCTGCTGGGCATAGGCAACCTGGCTGGCGTAATCGGCCGGCTGCCCCAGAAAGGAGCGGTACAGGCCGTCCACGAAGGCCATGTTGCCCAATAGGTTGCGGTCCACGTAACTGCCGCCGCCGTCGCTGAAGAGCATGTTCTTGCTGACGATCCGCGCCTGGCCCATGGCCACCAGCGGCGGCAAGGTCCGCGGCCAGCCTTCGCCCGGCTGGTTGTACACCAGCGTCGTCACTTCGCTGCGATTGTTGAAGGGGTTGTCGTCCGGCGTGCTCGACGTCACGGTGGTCACGTTGGTGACCGTGCCGGGGATGATCGGCGCCTGGACGGTGACCTGAATCTGCGGAGCGGCCCCCACCGCCACAAACGGCGTCGTCATGGTCAAAACACTGCCCGCGCGGGTGATCGTCCAGCCCGGGCCGAAGGCGCTCAAGTAGGTCACCTCGGGCGGCAGGTTATCGCTCACCACGACGTTGCGGGCGGTGAAATCCCCGTGATTGGTGATGTTCAAGGTGTAGGTGAACTGGCCGCCGACCAGAACGGAAGGCGGAGTCGCCGTCTTGACGATGCCGAGGTCGCCTCGTTCGGGGGAGAGTTCGCCGAAGTTGTTGTTGGTTCCGAGGATGCCCACGTTGAGCAGAATGTTGAAGAACTGGTCGTTGCCGGTGGCGCCGCCCGGGGTGCCGATGGTGTCCTTGCCATCGTTGAAGTTGGGCGGCTGCGTTTCGGTTAAGGTGTACAGACCCGGGCGCAAATTGGGGAAGGTATAAAGGCCGGTGCTGGTGGTGAAGGTGGTCTTATTGATCGGCAGGCGGTCATCGTTGCCGCCCAGGGCGATCTGGACGCCGGCGATGCCCTGCTCGGTCGGGTCCTTGATGCCGTTATCGTTGGTATCGATGTAGACAAACCCGGACAGGCCCGCAGGTTTCAGCTCGCCGAAGTTATTGTTGTTGCCCAGAAATCCCATGGGCAAGTTGATGTTGCTGAACTGGTCGTCGCTGGTCGCGCCGCCAGGGCTGCCGATGGTGTCCTTGCCGTCGAGGTGGGATGGCGGTTGGGTTTCCTTCAGTGTGTAGTTTCCGGGCCGCAGGTTCGGAAAGCGGTAGAAGCCGGTCTCGTCGGTGAAGGAAGTCTGGTTAACCGCCGTGCGATCGTCGGCGCCGCTGAGTGTGATCAAGACCCCGGCAATGCCCTGTTCGCCCGGGTCCTTGACGCCGTCGTTGTCGTCGTCGGCATAGACGAAGCCGTTCAGGCCACTCGGAACCAGTTCGCCGAAATTGTTATTGACGCCCTGGGCGCCGGAGACCAGGTTGATGTCGGCAAAGGTGTCGTCGGTGGTGGTGCCGCCGGGCGAGCCGATGGTGTCCTTGCCGTCGAGGTGGCTGGCCGGCTGGGTTTCATGCAGGGCATAGGAACCCGGCCGGAGCTGATCGAACTTGTAAGCGCCCGTGGAGTCGGTGAAAGCGGTCAGTTGGATCGAGCCTTGATCGTTGCTGCCGGTCAAGGTGATCTCGACGTTGGCGATGGTTTGCTCGCTGTTTTCCTTCACGCCGTTGTTGTTGGCATCGACATAGACGAAGCCGGCGAGGCTGGCCGGTTTCAACTCGCCGAAGTTGTTGCCCGTGCTTTGATCGCCCGCGGCCAGGGTAATGTCGGAAAACACGTCCTCGCCGGTGATGCCCGGAATGGTGCCGATGGTGTCCTTGCCGTCCAGGTAATTGGAGGGCTGGGACTCGGCAACGAGGTAGGTGCCGGGCCGCAAATTCTTGAACTCGTAGAAACCGGCCGGATTGGTGGTGGCGGTCTGACTTACCGGGCCGGCGTCGTTGATGCCGGTGAGGGTGATCAGGACGCCGGCGATGCCGGCTTCCGGGCCATCCTTGGCGGCGTTGTTGTTGACGTCGTGATAGACGGTGCCGGACAGGCTAGCCGGGGCCAACTCGCCGAAATTGTTGTCCGTCAGGTTAGTCTCGCCGAGCGTGACCGGGATGAAATCGGTGTCCACGTCATGGTTAAGAACCCCGCCGCCGCTGGATTCCTGGCCGTCGAGGAAATTGGCCGGCTGGTTGACCTGGACGATGGTGTAATCCCCGGGGCGGAGGCAGTTGTTGGGCAGATAGTGGTACGTGACGGTGACCTGGGCGGCGGCGGTGCTGGTGAGCGAGACGACGAGGTTGCCGCCGCCATTGGCCCAGGAGGTGGCCTCGGCCCGCTCGGTGAACGTCGCCTGGCCGCCGCCGACAAACGGGTCCATAGCGCTGCCGGTCAAGGTGACCGATTTGCTGTTGGCGGCTTTCTTGGGGTCGAACGAATGGCCGCTGGTGCCGCCGAAATCGATGATGGTATCGAACGTGCTGGCATTGAAGGTGCCGGCATTTTCCGACAGGCCGATGCCCAGGTTCACTCCGCCTGGTCCGGTCAGATTCAACGTGCCCGACACGGTACCGGTGATCGACGAGCCCGAAGTCGGGCTGGTGTTTTCCACGCGAATGGTGCTGGTGATGGCGCCTTCGTGGATGATTTCCACGGATTGCAATTGGCCCAAAGACGGATCGAACTGGTCCACCAAGCCGGACACGGTGAAATTGGTCTGAGCGTCGGGGAATTCCACGCTCCTCGTCAAGCTGGTGGGGGTGGTACTGACCGTGCCATCGTGAGTGAATTCGTAAAAGCCGTTGGCGTCGGTGGTGGTGGACGCGATCACGACGTTCTGGGCGTTCTTGAGCTGAAGCGCGCTATTGCCAATGGGAAGTTCCCCCTGGTCAAACAGGCCGTTGTTGTTGGCATCCTGGTAAACGAAGCCGCTGATACTGGCGCAGCTTGGCAGGCTGCGATCTTCCAGGGCCTCGACGTGGAGATCGGGCCTTTTGCGGCGGCGGCCGGTTTTGCCGGGCTTACGATGGCGAGGCTGGGACGAGAAAAACGGGAAGATCCCCATGGCAAGGACTCCATTGCTTTGGCCGCATGAAAGTGCGCGGACCGTTGTCTGCTCTTTCTCTTAGAGGCTATCTGGAATGTCGTAGGATAGGCTTCCAGCCTGTCCCCCTAGTCGCCCAAACCACCAAGTTTTGGCAAGATCGGCCAATTGGGACAGGCTGGAAGCCTATCCTACGACTTTGCGGACAGCCACTTACTCCGACTCATAAGCGGGTAATCCACCCGGGATTAAGCAAGAGAAAGAATAAGAAACCCGGCGGGCCGGGAGACCTGGGCCAAGGCCGCAGGCGCGCCAAGGTAGCTCCCCTGGCCCGGACGGGGTAAAGATCGGCTGGCTGCCACAGGGACCTGAAACTAGATTGGCGGAAACACGGCCTGTGGGGAATAAGCGGAAAATTCACATGGTAGGATTGGCCGGGGATTTACGTTCTTCTCGGGCCGATTCGCAGGCAAAATGGCGAGAAACCGAATAATCCGAATCTCGAAAATCAAATACCCAATTTCTCCATTTTGAGTTCAGCTTTCAGTTGCTCTGCAACCCCCATTTTTTGATCTTCCGCAACAGCACCTGTTCCTTGACCCCCAGCTTCTTGGCTGCGGCGGCGACATTGCCCTCGGATTCGGCCAGGGCGCCCTTTATTTTGTCCTGCAGCTTCCAGTCCTGGATCATGCGATAGAGGGTGCGTTCGCCGATGCCGAGGCGTTTGGCGGCTTCCTCGCGGTTGCCGGCGGTCAGCTCCAGAGTTTTCTCGGTGTAGTAGCGCTCGACCTCGGACAGGGACCGGCCGACCAGGCCGGCGGGACCGATCTCTCCACCGGTTCGTTGCAGCTTCTTGAGCGTATCGCCTTCCTGCAAGTCGTCCAGGCCGAGAATGCCGTCGGTGTCCTGGACCAGCATGCTTTCGATGAGGTTGCGCAGCTCGCGAACGTTGCCGGGCCAGTCGTAGGCGGCCCACAGGCGGCGGACGGGCTCGGCGACGCCGGTCGCTTGCTTGCCGTGGCGCTGATTGAATTCCTTCAAGAAATGGGCGATCAGCAGGGGCAAATCGCCCTTGCGCTCGCGCAAGGGCGGCAGCTGAATGGTCACGACCTTGAGGCGATAGTACAGATCCTGGCGGAAGGCGCCGGCAGCGACCGCCGCCTCGAGGTCGCGGTTGGTGGCCGACAGCAGGCGGACGTTGACCTTGATCGGCTCGTTGGCGCCGATGCGAAAGACCTCCTGGTTTTCCAGGACGCGGAGGAGCTTGGCCTGGAGATTGGCCGGCATGTCGCCGATTTCGTCAAGGAACAGGGTGCCGCCGTGGGCGTGCTCGAATCGGCCCTTGCGCAGGCGGTCGGCCCCCGTGTAGCTGCCCGGCTCGTGGCCGAACAGCTCGTCCTCCAGCAGATTCTCATTGAGGGCGGTGCAATTCATGGCCACGAAATTTTTGTGCTGGCGCGGGCTGTTGATGTGAATGGCGCGGGCGACGAGTTCCTTGCCGGTGCCGGTTTCGCCCTGGATCAGGACGGTGGCCTGCGTGGGGGCGATGCTCTGGAGCTTGGCGAGGACGTCGTGCATGCGCGGGCTGTTGCCGACCACGCCCTCGAAACCGAACTTCTCGTCGAGCTGGCGCTTGAGCTCGCGATTGGTATGGGCCAGGCGCAGGCGCTCGGCGGCCTTGTCCACGGTGGCCCGCAGCTCGGCCAGCTGCACGGGTTTTTCCAGGAAATTGGCGGCGCCGGCCTTCATGGCCTGGACCGCCGTCTGCACGTCGCCGTGGCCGGTGATGACCACGACCTCGGCCTCGGGCAATTCCTGCCTGGCCTTGCGCAGAATCGCCAGGCCGTCCATGTCCTCCATTTTCAGATCGGTGAGAATGACGTCGGGTTCCTCGTCCTCCATTTTGCGGGCGCCGGCGGCGCCGCTGGTGGCGATGGCGCATTCATAGCCGGTCCGCTCGAGGCTCTCGGCCACGACGGCGGCATGGTCCGGCTCGTCGTCAATGATCAGCACCTTGAGGCCCTCGCCGCTTTTGACGTCGGCGGCCGGCCCGCGACTCTGGCTCATGCAGCTTGCCACCCCATTACGCAAACTCTTGGTTTTGTAAGAGGAATTATACTCAACGCGACCAGGATTGAAACTTTCGTGGGGCGGCTGCCCGCAGAGTTTACGTTTAGCGCACGCCGGATCGTTGACAACGGGAGACCCCGCTGGCAAGGTGCGTGAACCCGAAACGCCAGCCGCCTCCCATTGTCCCGAACCACATCTCTCCTAAAACCATAGAAATATAGATTCGACAAATACGTTCTTCTTCTGGGTTATATGCTCGGCCCCATTTTTGTCCGGGAATGGCGGACGCTGCCCCGGCGGGCGCGGCACTATGGGCTGCGCACTCTCTACCTGGGCCTGTTGTGGGTCCTGGCCCTGACCGCCTGGCAAGCGCTGGTCGGCTGGGACCAGCCCGCCACGCTGGGCGACACCGCGCGCTTCGGTCTGGTGCTGTTTCAGATTCTCAGTTACGTGCAGCTCGTGCTGCTCATGTTTTTCGCCGCCCTGTCCGCGGCCAGCACCATTTCCCAGGAAAAAGATCGGCGGACCTTCGTCCTGCTTTTGATCACCGATTTGCGCAACTACGAGATCGTGCTGGGCAAGCTGCTGGGCAGCCTGTTGCAGATAGGAATCTTCTTGGCCGGCATGGTGCCCATCTTGCTGATGTTAACCTGGCTGGGGGGAGTGTCCGCGGCCCAGGTGGGCCAGGTGACGTTGATCCTGGCTAGCACCGCCCTGGCCGCCGGCTCGCTCGGCGGACTGGTCGCCTTGTGGCGAGACAAGACCTTTCAAGCCCTGGCCCTGACCGTGCTTTTCTTGGGCCTGTACCTGAGTCTGGTTCAAGGACTTGGCTTGTTGATACTTTTCGGAGCCGCCCCGCACGATGTGGCCCGCTGGCAAAGTTGGCTGCAACCGTTCCTGGCCTTGAACCAAGTCCTGGATCCCCCTCCGCACGATCCGGGCCTGCACCCGGCCTACGCCTACGCCCTGGCCATGCTCCTGGGGAGCGTCGTCCTCAACGGCTGGGGTATGTGGCGGCTGCGGGCCTGGAACCCCAGCGGCGAACCCATCATGCAGCGCGAGGCCCCGGAGGAAGAGAGGATAGATCGCGCACGCGCGCATGCCGCTCCCGGCAAAGCGCGCCCGGTTTGGCCTAACCCCATCTTGTGGCGCGAGATTGCCACCGGCGCTTACGGCCGGCGCCCCCTCCTGGTCAAGACGGCCTATTTCCTCGTCCTGGCCCTGGTGGCCTACTATGCCCTGGACCCGATCCAGACGCGGGCCTGGGCCCTGGCCGGCGGCCTGGTCCTGGCCATCTTGAGCCTCCTGCTCGTCAGCGCCCAGGCGGTGACCGCCATCACCAGCGAACGCGACCTGGGCGCTCTGGACCTGCTCCTGGTGACCGACCTCACGCCCAGGGAGTTCATTTTCGGCAAGTTGTGGGGCATCTGTTACAACACCAAGGAATATCTGCTGCCGCCGTTAATCCTGGCGGGGATTTTTGCCTGGCGCGGCCAGCTGGCGACCCCGCCCGTCTGGGGGAAAAATTTTGAGGCCTTTTTTTGCCTCGCCCTGGGCGGGGTAATCCTTTTTGCCTTCGGCATGATCCTGGGTCTGCACGTCGGCCTGGGCACGCACAACAGCCGGGTGGCCGTCGTCAAAAGCCTGGGCACGGTGTTTTTCCTATCCGTCGGCACGGCGATCTGCATCTACCTGATCAGCATCACCGGCCGCTTGGAGTATGGGTTTCTGCGGCAGTGGCTGAGTTTTTCCGGCTTCATCTTCGCCGGCGTGGGCGGCCTGTGGTGGGTGCTCAACGCCGAACGCCCCTCCTCGGCCCTGCTCTTGGCCAGCTGGGCCTGTCCCATCGCCGTGTTTTACAGCGTCACCAACATCCTCATCGGCAAGCCGGACCTGATCGAATCCACCGACCCGTTCATCCCGTTGGTGGTTACCGGCGGCGCCTTCTCCTTCACCATCGCCGCCATGCTGGTGCCGATGCTGGGCGATTTCGACGTGGCCATGGGAAGAACGTCGGGGGGCGGAGAATAACGGCAAAACCGGGCTCATTCTGAAGGGGCATCCTTGAACCCGGTTCTTGAAGATTAAGGGGGATCCCGCAGGCTCGAAGACTCGCCTGCGGGCTTGAGGAGGCAGGGTCAGGCTTCGGACTCGACGGCGTCGGGGGCCTGGCGGAGCGGGCCGCGGTAGGTGATGCGACCTTTGGTCAAATCGTAGGGAGAGATCGCCACGGTCACCACGTCGCCGGGGAGAATGCGGATGAAGTGTTTGCGCATTTTGCCGGCGATGTGGGCCACGATTTCGTGGCCGTTATCCAGCTTGACCTTGAACTGGGTGTTGGCCAGCGCCTGGGTCACTTTGCCCTGAGCCAGATAAACTTCTTCTTTCGCCATGAGGTCTCCCCGAGCATGGGAACCCGGTCTGGGGCGGGATAACACTATCAATTTACTTAATGGCTTTCTTTTAGGCCAGGGGTTTTTCTCAAAGGCCCTTCGGGCCGTTTTTGCGACAAAAAGTTGTCGCAAACCGTTAATCAAAAATTGCCAATTACCAATTGCCAATTACCAATTGCCAATTGGCAAAACCTGGCTGAATCCTCTTCCAAAATTGGCAATTGGCATTTGGTAATTGGCAATTGGCAATTTTTCATTTGCCCCCGAAAGGGGCCACTTCTGAAGCATAGGCCCTTCGGGCCGTTTTTGCGACAAAAAGTTGTCGCCAACGTCGCAAACCAACATTGCCAATTGCCAATTGCCAATTGCCAATTGCCAATTTTTTAAGAGGATTC
>CAZFGM010000252.1:0-9393 GCA_964518515.1 uncultured Alcaligenaceae bacterium
GTGAACGGGGCTGACCCTCAAACATTGGAAAAAGCGCAATGGTATTGTTTGCAATTCGATCCTTTATCCTCGGTCTTGATTCTCAAGTCCAAATAATCCGGAGGCAGCGATGATCGTTTTCCTTTGTCCCTGTATTTGATCGACAAGCTCGAAGGCGACAGGCGGGTGCTGCATCCGCCGCGCGATGAAGGCAGCGTGCTTAGGTGAGCGGCAGGACATAATATACCCGTAGCCGCAGGCTTTAGCCTGCGTCGGTCGCAGGCTAAAGCCTGCGGCTACGGGTGATTTCCAATTGCTGCTCGCCTTAAACTCGATCATCCGTGGGAAGGCCGGTACTGCGCTACCACCCCCCTGGAATCTGCGGCGGTTTTCCTTTACCATGAGAGCAAACGTGGGGAGAAAACACCATGAGTTGCAAACACGGCATCACGCGGCGCGGGTTTTTGCTGGGAGCCGGCGCGGGCCTGGCGGTCGGGGCGCCGCTTGGCTGGCTCGCCCTCGACGGCTGGCAGCGGCTGCACAAAAAGCCTTTCACTGGCCGCTCCGTGGAAGACCCGCGGGCGCCCGTAGGCATGCCGGGGCCTTATCCCGGACGCGTCGTCGAGGTACGTCATCCCCGCGCGGTCCTGAATAAAAACATCCTCAACGCCCGAGCCGTCAGGGCCATGATGCATCGCGGCATGTGCAGCCTGACCGGGGCCGACGATCCGGCGTCGGCCTGGCGGCGCTTCTTCGAACCAAGCGACGTCATCGGCATCAAGGTCAACCCCGTCGGCAGGAAAGAAAACGCCCCCCGCGGCGTTAAGGTCGTCGGTAGCATTTCCAGCTTGCCTGTGCTCCGCGAGGTGGTCCGCAATTTGAAAGAGATCGGCGTGCCCGCCCGCAACCTCATCTTCTTCGAGCGTTACGCCAACGAATTTCGCGACGCCGGCTACGAGCGCGAGCTGGGCAACCGGCTGTACGACGGCATTCACTGGTTCGCCGCCGCCCATGCCTACGACAACAGCCAGCTTGACATCGATGGCCAACCGCCCAGTGGAAACCGCGATCCGCACGTCGTCGGCTACGATCCGGACATTTACGCGACCATGGGCTTTTGCTCGAACCACCATTCCCCGCGCGACGAGCGCCGCTTCCACTCCCACGTGTCGCTGGTGGTGTCGCGCATGGTGAACAAGATCATCACCATTCCGTGCCTCAAGGACCATCAGTCGGCGGGGGTGACGCTGGCCCTCAAAAACATGTCGCACGGCTTCAACAACAACGTCGCCCGCAGCCACCTGTCCGGCATTTACCGCCGCGGCGGCCAGGAAAGCGGACCCAACCAGTGCAACACTTTCATCCCGCACGCGGTCAATCAACTGCCGATCAAGCAGAAGGCCGTGCTGCACATCATGGACGGCCTGATCGGCGTCTATGAAGGCGGACCGGGACCGTGGAACCGCACCTGGGGAACGTGGCGGCGCCAGTCGCTGTTCTTCGCCACCGACCCGGTGGCCATGGACCATGTCGGCTGGGACATCCTCGACGCCAAACGGGCCCTGGAAGGCTGGCTGCCGGTGGGGCGGATGGGCCTGGTACAGGGGGCGCCGATGACGTTTCTGTCGCCGCGCCTGGCTGCCCTGGCCGCCGCCAGCCCCGAGGCCGGCGCCCTGGCCCTGGCCGAGCACCACAACCGCCCCGCCGACCGCGAGCCCTTCGACCGCCGCCAGCCCGAGCACGTCGTCCTGGCCGGCCTGATGGGCCTGGGAACTTTCGAATCGCGCCTGATCGACCACCGGGTGCACACGCTTTCTTGATATGTTTGATTTGCAAGGAGTAGGTGATGTCCGTACTTTCTTCAACTCCTTCTTCCGGTTTTCCTCCCTTTCCGATCCGGAAATTCACGGTGGCGGAATACCACCAGATGATTCAGGCCGGGATTCTCACCGAGGACGATGCGGTGGAACTCCTGGAAGGATGGATCGTTCCCAAAATGCCGCGCAAACCTACACACGACGGGACCATTCAGCTTGTTCACGAGCGTCTCCACCCGGTACTTCCCCCCGGCTGGAGAATCCGCATTCAATCGGCCATCACTACCGGCGATAGCGAGCCGGAACCGGACCTGGCCGTTGTCCGCGGCGATGAACGCTCTTTCTTACTCCGCCATCCGGGACCGGCCGACGTCGGCGCGGCCATGGAAGTGGCCGACACCTCCTTGACGCAGGATCGCCAGGACAAGGGGCGAATTTACGCCCGGGCACGAATCCCGCTTTACTGGATTGTCAACCTGGTCGATAACCAGATCGAAGTCTACACCTATCTGACCGGCCCGGACCCAAATCCGGCCTATCGCCGCCGTCAGGATTATGGCATTCAGGATTCGGTGCCCTTGGTTCTCAATGCCCAAGAGGTGGCTCGGATTCCGGTGCGCGATTTATTGCCGTAATTATTTTGGACGGTGGAAGCCGGGCGGACCGGCGGACATTAGGATGGCAGCGGTGGCCCAGCAACAGCAGCTTCGAACAGCCGATCCCGCCGTTGCCGGGATGCCAAGGTGCCTTTCCGGGGTGTACGCAAGCCCGCGGGGCGCTAGCGACGGCAAAGATTCTCGAAGCGGAAACCATGCGGACCAACAAGAAAGATTCTCCCCATGAATTTTTTCCGGTCGGGCTTCTTTGGGTGTTTGCTTCTCAGCCAGGTCGCCAGGGCCGAACCCCCGCAACAGCGCGTGCCGGACGGTTTCGTCGTCGAGCAGGTCGCCGCCGCGCCGCACACCGTCTTTCCCATGTTCGCGGTCTTCGACGATGGCGGCCGGCTGTTTGTCGCGGAATCCTCGGGCCTCGACCTGTACAAGGAAATCAGCGCCCTGACGCGCAAATGCCGGATTCGCCTGCTCGAGGATCCCGACGCGCGCGGCCGGTTTCGCAAATCCACCGTCTGGGCCGACCAGCTCGTCTTTCCCATGGGCCTGGCCTGGCGCGACGGCAAGCTGTACGTCGCCGATCCGCCCGACCTGATCACCTTGGAAGATACCAAGGGCAAGGGCAAGGCCGACAAACGCACTGTCCTGCTGAGCGGATTCGGCCACCGCGACAACGGCAGCCTGCACGGCCTGGTTTTCGGACCCGACGGCTGGCTCTACCTGACCCTGGGCGATCCGGACGGTTTTCACTTGAAACAGAAGGACGGCACGATCCTGGAAGGGACCACCGGGGCCTTGCTCCGCTGCCGGCCGGACGGCTCGGAGGTGGAGCCTTTGTGCAGCGGTTTCGAAAACCTGGTCGAGATCGCCTTCACGCCACGCGGGGAAATCATCGGCACCGATAACTGGTACCAGCAACCCGTCGGCGGCCTGCGCGACGCCCTGGTCCATCTGTTGCCGGGCGGCCGCTATCCGCGCCATCCACACAAGGCGGCGCCGCTGCCCTTCACCGGCGAGCCCCTGCCGGCGGTCTCCTTGTTTCCCGCCGTGGCCTTGAGCGGCCTGATGCGCTATGAGGGGACTGCTTTTCCCCCGGCATATCACGGCAACCTGTTCGCCGCCCAGCACAACGCCCGCAAGATCAGCCGGCACGTGCTGATTTCCCACGGGGCCACTTTCAAAAGCGAGGATTTTGACTTCGTTACTACCGACGATCCGGATTGCCATCCGTCCGATGTCTTCGAATCGCCCGGCGGATCGATCTACTTTGTCGATACCGGCAGCTGGTACGTGCACCACTGTCCCACCGGCAAGATTCGCAAGGCGCCGTGGCAAGGCGGCATCTATCGCGTCCGCCCGGCCAAGATGCCCGTTATCGACGATCCCTGGGGAAGGAAGATCGACTGGCAAGGAGCACCTCCCCGGCAGTTGCTGGAGCTGCTGCACGACAGCCGGCCCAACGTGCGCGAACGGGCGCAACGAACCTTGTCCGCGCGCGGGCCGGCCGCCATTGCCGACCTGACGCGATTTCTTGGTAGTGCGGATTCGCTGCGGAGCAAGCAGTATGCCGTGTGGGCCCTGGCGGCAATGGCGACCAAAGAGGCGTTGCAACCTCTGGCCGATCTTCTCGCGAACGCCAAGCAACCGGCGGACCTGAAAGCCGTCGCCGCTCGGGCCCTGGGCATGCAACGGAGCCAGGCTCATGAACCTCGGCTCCGGCGCCTCTTGGCCGAGGACCAGCCGGATTTTCTTCGCCTGGCCGCCGCCGAAGCGCTGGCGCGGTGCGGCACCCCCGCGACACTGCCCGAATTGTGGAAGGCCCTGAGCGGCCGGGCGCCCGATCGCATGCTCGAACATGCCGTGATCTTCGCCCTGCATCGCCTGGCCGATACCGCGTCTCTGCAAAAGGCCCTTGGAGAGCGACACCCCCGGGTGCAAAAAGCGGCCCTGCTCTTATTGGACCAGCCGCCGCGGCCCAAGGGAATCCTCAAGGCCCAGGTCGTTCTCGAGCGGCTGGCTTCGCCGGATGCGGAATTGCGCCAGACCGCTTTAGGCATCTTGCAAAAGCACGCCGAATGGGCCGACGCCGCCGGCGACTTGCTCCGCCGCCGCCTCGAACAACCCACCTTGACCGACGAGGAGCAAACCGGATTACGGAGCTTGATCCTGGCGTTTCAAGGGAAGGCTTCGGTGCAAAATCTGCTGGCAGGTACCCTGACGGCCAAAGTCACTCCGGCCGCCCGCCGCGTACTGCTCCTGGAAACCCTGGCCCAGAGTCATCTGCGCAAGCTGCCCCCATCGTGGATCGACGCCTTGCGCCAGGCCGTGACCGGATCGGACGCCGTCGTCCGGGCCGCCGCAGTCCGCGCCGCCGCCGGCCTGCACGTCCCGGAACTGGATCCTGTCCTGGCGGAAATTGCGGAAAACGCCAAGGAACCGCCGGCCCTGCGCTTGGAGGCCCTGCGGGCCTTGAGCCTGCGCCGGCCGCAGCTTACGCCAGCGGTCTTCGACCTGCTACTGGGCCGGCTCGGGCCCGACCAGGAGCCGCTCGACCGCCTGGCCGCGGCCGAAATCCTGGGACGCCTGCGGCTCAGCGCAGCCCAGATGGCGCGCGTGGTCCAGGCGGTGCGACACGATGCGATGATTCCGCCCGCCGTACTGTTGCCCGCTCTGCAGCACTCCGGCAGCGAGGCCACGGGTCCCGCATTTCTGGATTACCTGGCCGGGGCACTTCAATCTGGCTGGCGGCCGCGCGAAGACGAGCTCGCCAAGGTGCTGGATCGCCTGCCCAAGAGCCTCGCGCCCAGGACCGAGGCGCTACGCCAGGCCTGGCGGAAAAACCGCGAAGGCCAGCGGGCTCGGCTGGCCGATTTCGAGCCGCTGTTGACCGCTGGCCAAGCCGGCCGCGGCCGGCAGGTGTTTTTCAGCAAGAAGGCCGCCTGCGCCACGTGCCACCGCATCGGCTCCGACGGCGGCCAGCTCGGCCCCGACCTGACCAAGATCGGCGCCATTCGCGCCCCCGGCGATCTTCTCGAATCCATCCTCCTGCCCAGCTCGACCATCGCCCAGGGCTACGACCCTTACGTGGTCCTCACCAAGAATGGCCGCACGCTCACCGGCGTTCTGGCCCGGCAGACAGGCGACCTCCTCGTGCTGCGCGAGGCCAGCGGCGCCGAGCTGCCCTTGCCGCGCGATCAGATTGAGGATTTGCGCCGCTCCGCCACGTCGCTCATGCCCGAGGGCCTGGAACGAAACTTGAGCCGAGACGAATTTCGCGATTTGCTGGCGTTTTTGCGGAGCTTGAAATAATGAGCCCACGAGCGGCGGGGTTCATCCCCGCCGTGGGCAGGTTCCGCCGGGATAAACCCGGCGGCTCGTTCTAAAAATCACCGCCCGGATTTACGCGATCATTCGGCACAAGGGCAGCATTCCATGATTGGGGGCTGACGCGGGAATGCACGGAGCGAACCGACCCATCACCTAATCCGACGGTCAAATAGGGCCGGGAAAAGCTCTGGGCCATCAACGGCGAAAAGCGGCATTCCTTCGGTCCAGGCGACAACTGAAAAGTCGCCTTTTCATCCGACGGATGGGCTTTAACCGTTGCCAGATTCTGACCAAAAAAAGCAGCGAACTTGCTGGCCGGCTCGGCAATAAAGCGGCTGCCGCCCTCGCCGCAAACACCAAATTTGGTCGTGAACATCATGACATTCGAGGTGCCGTCAATACAAGCCGCCTGAATGGTGCCTGTCGTGGGGTGAATCCCTTTCAGGTCGGCAATGTTCTTATCAACCTGCTTCCAGGCTTTCGCCGAAAAGACGCGGAGGTTGGCGGCAAAATTCTGCACGCCGCCCGTCTTATCGCCCATCGTGCTGGTGTCGAGCGGAGAAAGAAAAACCGGGATCTTGGTTTGTTCGGCTCCTTTTCTTTTTTCGGACAGCATGTCATACAAAGGTGCTTGCTCCAAGTAAGGCAGCAGGTGGACATGCGCTGAGGCGACAAATTTCCCGCCAGGGAATTCTCCATAGGCCGGGGGCATTATTTTTTGCGCTTCATCGTGTACATGAACCGCCTTGACCATTTGGGATATATTGTTCTGCGTTTGGGTTAGTTTCGCCTTCTCGCGAATCCGGTTCATGACCGGAAAAAACAAGGCCAGCCCCAGGAGAAGGATTCCTATCAGAACGACAACGTCGATGAGCGAGAAACCTGAACGCCGAGTGGATTGGCACATGGCTAGCTCCTGTTGAAATGGATGGAAGGTGAGTTTATCGCAAAGCAAAGCGAGTCGCAGCAATTTTTTTATTTTTTTGGGAAAATGGAATTTCCGGGGCCGCCCAGAAATAGAAAAGGCATATCCCTTCATGGTGCTAACGTCATGAGTAAAAAGGATACGTCCCTGTTGGGCCGCCCATTCCAGGACTACCGGATCGCTTGCTCCGCTAAGCCCGACATCCTGAACGCGGACAATATCCAGATCCGGTTTTTTGCGCAGGACCCCCCGCAGAATGTCGTTGTCAAAATCTTCGTCAATGAGAAAGCGAAGCGCCATAGTCAGGGTTTATCGCCGCGACGGGCCAAGAGGCGATCCCGGATGCCTTGAGGTGGAAAAACCGCTTCGATTTCTTTACGGGCCTCGTTAGCCAGCCGTTGTCGTTCCAGCAAATAGGCTTCCACCTCATTGCGATGCCAGAGGTAGTAGGTGATAACCGCGTAAATGTCGGTCAAGGAAAGGGACGGATACTTAAGCAGTATTTCCTCGGCCGAGCAGCCGTGGCTAAAGGCGGCCAGGACTGTTTCCAACCGGACCCGTGTCCCTCCAACTCGAAAAACTCCGTCCTCGTCTTTCTGAAGGGGCGGTGGTTTCGCAACGAGCATTTCTAAAAGTGCCATGGATTGGATTATCCCTTGCAAGGAACACTTTTTCAAATCAGTAATCAGTATACTCCATGCGAAACTCGGTTTAGGATTTTATTGGGAAAAAATCGTGAACCGGCGCCCGCTTCCCAGACCGCCGGCAACCTGCTAAAACGTTCAACGTGTATTGCCTCGTTTCCACAAGGACCATCCATGACCCAGCCGCTGGCCAATCGCTTCGCGGAGTACGCCTGCGGGCTCCAGTTTACCGCCTTGCCGGCGGCGGTGGTGCACGAGGCCAAGCGGCGCTTCATCGATTCGTTGGCCACGGCGGTCGGGGCCATGGATGCCGACGCTTATGCCATCGCCCGCCGCTGCGCCGTGCGCGTCCAGGGGTCGCCGAGCGTCAGCCTCCTGGGCGGGGGCAAGAGCAGCGCGGAATGGGCCACCTTCGTCAACGGCCTGTTGATTCGCTACCTGGATTACAACGACACGTACCTGTCACTGGAACCGGCCCATCCGAGCGATAACCTGGCGGCGGTGCTGGCGGTGGGTGAATTTGCCGGCGCCGGCGGCAAGGAGCTGATCACCGCGGCGGTGCTGGCTTACGAAATCCAGTGCCGGCTGTGCGACGCCGCCAGCCTGCGCCAGCACGGTTTCGACCATGTCACCTACGGAGCCATCTCGTCGTGCGTGGCTGCCTGCAAGCTGCTTGGCCTGGATGCAGCCCAAACGGCCCACGCCATCGGCCTGGCCGGCGTGGCCAACATCGCCCTGCGGCAAACGCGGGCCGGCGAATTGAGCATGTGGAAGGGCTGCGCCTTCGCCAACGCCGCCCGCAACGGCGTCTTCGCCGCCCTCCTGGCCGCCGAGGGCCTGACCGGGCCGGCGCCGATTTTCGAGGGCGAGGTCGGCTTCATGAAGCTCCTGACTGGGCCGTTCACCGTGGCCGAGCTGGGCGGCTGCGTGGGTCAGGATTCCAATCCTGACGAACCGGGCAGGTTGGGAAACCTGCCCCACAAATTCTTGATCACCGGCACCTATATCAAGTTCTGGCCGGCCGAATACCATTCACAAAGCGCCATCGACGCGGCCTTGCAGCTCCGCCCCCAGGTCGGCGACGTCCGCCAGGTGCGCGCCATCGACATCCACACTTTCGACGCCGCCGTCGATATCATCGGCAAGGACCCGGAGAAATGGCGGCCCAAGACGCGCGAGACCGCCGACCACAGCCTGCCCTACTGCACCGCCGTCGCCCTGGCCGACGGCGACGTCACGCTGGCCCAGTTCGCCCCCCAGCGCTTAAACGATCCGGCCCTGCTCGAATTGGTGGCCAAGGTGCAGGTTCACCGCGACGCCGCCTTAAGCGCCCGCTATCCCGCCGGCATTCCTAACCGAATTACCATCACCATGAACGACGGCCGCCGCCTGGTGAAGGAAGTGGAGTTCCCGCGCGGCCACGCCAAAAACCCCATGACCGACGCCGAGGTCGAGCACAAGTTCCGCACCCTGGTCGAGCCGCGCTACGGCAAGGACCGGGCCGGCAAGATTTTGCAGGCGTGTTGGGAGTTGGACAAGCTAACTCGCGTTGAGGACTTGGTGAAGACGCTTGATTTGTCGTGATACAGGTGTTAACCACACCGTCTGAGGCAGCCATTATTCTTGAGGTTGGCCATGCACATGCAGATTGGCAAGTGGGGCAACAGCTTGGCCGTGCTGATTCCCAGAACCTACGTTCAAGACCTCCACCTCAGGGAAGGAATGAACCTTGAGGTCTCTCTCGAACAGGGAAAGCTCGTTTTTCGCCGGCTTGCGAAGGAATACACACTCGAGGAACTTCTCTCCCGAGTCACGCCGGAGAACCTGCATGAAGAAACGGATTGGGGGCCGCCCGCCGGGCGGGAATTTTGGTAGGGCAAGGTTCCGGATGAGTTTGTTCTCGACTGAGGAAAAAGTTCCTGGGTCCGAGATGAATTAAAGATTTTTCCAGATATCTCCATGCAAGACCCAGCCTCCTCCACCCCTGAGCCCTCGCCATCTGCGCCGCCGCCGCAATGCGGCAGACAGAGGGCTATGCCAGGCAAAAAAGTCAGGGCATCGGGTTGGGCGGCGGTGGACAGGTCCGGGCG
>CAZFGM010000253.1:0-9367 GCA_964518515.1 uncultured Alcaligenaceae bacterium
TCGAACCCTCGACCTACGGATTAAAAGTCCGTTGCTCTACCAGCTGAGCTACGCCTCCGGAGCGATTATTTCCAGGGTTTTTGTTTCATCGTTTTTTCCATTTTTCACTTGAAACCCGCTTTGAAACCCGTATACTTTTAGCGTAGCAAGAGTACGCAAAAGTGGGCTGCCCCGTGGTGCGGGGCAGGCCCGAGAGGCACACTGACACCAGCGAAAGGAGCTGTCAGCATGACCCATCCCAATTCTACCGACGCCCCCGCCACAAACAAGATGCAGAAACCCTACGAGGGGTTTCCGCTGTTCGCGCTCAACGGCGAGCGCTGGGCGAAGAAAATCCGCGGCCGCCTTGTGTACTTTGGCTCCGTCAAGGACGGCTGGCAGGCCGCCCTCGAAAAGTACGAGCGCGAAAAGGACGCGCTGCACGCCGGCAGGAAGCCACGCGACGTGAAGCCCGGCGGCGCCACCGTCAAGGAGCTGTGCAACCACTTCTGGAACGCCAAGAAGGCGCTGCTCGACAACGGCGAACTGTCGCCGCGCACGTTCCGCGACTACGAGCTGACCACCGACCTCGCCGCGCAGTTCTTTGGGAAGTGGCGCGCCGTGGCGGACGTCGGCCCGGATGACTTCGCCGAGCTACGGCAACAACTCGCCAAGACGAATGGGCCGGTGGCCCTGGGCAACTGGATTCAGCGCTTTCGCATCCTGTTCAAGTTCGCTTTCGATCAGGAATTGGTTTCGGTGCCGATCCGCTACGGCCAGGGATTCAAGCGCCCGTCCAAAAAGACGCTGCGCTTGGAGAAGGCCAAGAAGGGCAAGAAGCTGTTCAGCGCGGAAGAAATCCGCCGCATGATCGGCGCCGCCCCGGTCCAGCTCAAGGCAATGATCCTGCTCGGCGTCAATTGTGGTTTCGGCAATTCGGATTGCGGCACACTTCCTCTGTCGGCCGTGGACCTAGAAGGCGGCTGGCTCGACTACCCGCGGCCGAAAACCGGGGTTGCCCGCCGCTGCCCGCTGTGGGCCGAAACCATCCAGGCCCTGCGCGACGCGATCGCGCACAGGCCCGAACCCAAGAGCGACGCCGCCGCCGGCCTGCTGTTCGTGACCAGGTACGGCCAGCCGTGGGGCAAGGACATTGCCGATAGCCCCGTCACCAAGGAAACGCGGAAGCTGCTCGACAAATTGGGCATCAACGGCCATCGGAATTTCTACTGCTTGCGCCACACCTTCCAGACAATCGGCGACGAGGCCAAAGACCCCATCGCCACGCGGTTCATCATGGGCCATGCCGACAGCAGCATGAGCGCGACCTACCGCGAGGACGTGAGCGACGAGCGCCTGCAGGCCGTGGTCGAATACGTCCGCGCTTGGCTGTTCAAGAAGAATGTCGAGCATGAGCACGACCGGGAGGAAAAGACGATTCTTGCTTTCCCCAAGAAAGCAGCGAACTGAATTCAAAGATCGGGGACCTTCGCACCAACAGGGTGGGAAAAAATATGATGATTCTCTTGGCGACTGTCTTTGCATTCCCTTTTTTGACGCCAACGGCAAACCTACAGGCCAAGCGGTCAAGGAGTGGCACCTTGGATCGGCTTAGCCCCACTGAAGCCGAGCACGACGTCGTCGGGACCGCGGCCGGCGGCCACTTCCTGGTTTTTGTTGAGATAGAAGTCGTCGCCGGCCCACAGACGGGTGGTGAGAAAGGCGACGTGGCCATCGTGAAACAGGACGTTCTGACCCGTGCCGGCGTGATTGAAGCTGTTGCCGGATTTCGCTCCCGGCGGCGGGCAGTCGGCCATCAGTGGTAACGTCGCCCGACCGGCCTCGGGATGTTTCGGGCACTGGTAGGTGTTCTTCTGCTCGTCCAGGTATCCCAGGCAATAGGCGTAGCAGCCGGACAAGGTCGGCGCTTGCTGCTGGAAGTCGGCCTCGGACATGTGCTGCAAATCCTCGAAATGAACAGGGCAAGGTTGTGGTGAGCCGTTGCCGGGGCAGCGGATGTTGGTGGTCTTGTCCAAATAGCCGGCCTTGATCAACAGGGGAACGACCATTCCGGCGACCGCCCGCGTGTGGTAATCGGAAATTTTGGGGAGGTTTTTCGGGTCGCGAACATCAGGATAATTGGTGTATTTGTCGTGGTACTGTTCCAGGGCGACATGGAAGGTGCGCAGGTTTTCCTGGCAGGAAGTGCGGGCCGCGGTCTGGCGAAGCTGGCCGACCGCCAGAACGGTCAAGCCGCCGACCACGACCACTAGACAGGCGGCGACCACAACGTCGGCCCGCCGCCAACCCGACAGCATGGTGCCAAAGCTACGCCGCGTCGGCGTCGGCGCCCGCGGCAACTCCCGCGTGCACTGCTGGGCCACCCGGCCGAGGGTCCGATAGACCAGGTCCGCCGGCGGCTGCGGATCTTCCTTGTCGGCCGCCAGGGGCGCCAGGACCGCCCGCACCCGCTCCAACCGCTGGCGGGCTTCGGGGGAAGCCGCCAGGTGATCCTCGACCGCTCGCCGCGTTTCCTCGTCGAGACTGTTCAGGACATAGCCGACCAGTTCAGGTTCCATGCTCATCACCTTGACCACACGGCGAGCCGAGGTCCGTAAGGACCCGGGTCCTTACGGACCTCGGCTCGCCGTGAAAACCACTCAGGACTTTGCCACTACATTCGCGGCAGCTGTCCAAGCTTCCTGCAATTTGACCAAGGCATTATGTAACCGCGATTTCACGGTGCCGACGGGAATATCCAGGATGTCGGCGATGTCGCGGTATTTCAACCCCTGGTAATAGGCCAGGATGACCACTTGCTTGAGGAAATTCGGCAACCGCTCGACGCTGGCCCGGACCAGTCGGCGGCGCTCCTTTCCCTGCACGTGTTCCAGAGGATCGGCCTCGCGGCTTTCCAGCACCCTCAGCCAGTGGGGCCAGTCGGCGTCGGCCTCGTCACGGTCTGAGTCCAGGCTCACCGTCGGGTGCCGGCCGTTGCGGCGCAAGGCATCGATGGCCTGGTGCGTGGCGATGGTGTACAGCCACGGCCGAACCGGCCGGCCCGCTTCGTAGGTGGCGATCTTCAGGTAAAGCTGCAAAAACGTGTTTTGAAACACGTCTTCCGCCAACGTGTCATCTCCCAGGTAGCGACGCAGGTAACCGTACAACTCGCGCTGGTAGCGCCGCACCAACACCCCGAACGCCTCGCGCTGGCCCGCGCGGAAACAGGCGATCAGTTCCTCATCGGCAAGTGAGGTCAATGGATCGGGGAACTCCACGGGCACTCTTGAGTTTACTACGCGTTGGAGGAGATGAAAGTTCGCTATTCCAGGGTAACACGGCCGGAGGCGGGCCTTCAAGGGACTTCTTGAAGAATGTGGAAATCCGCCAACGGCAGGACCAGGATGACAGGATCGATAAGGCGAGAATCGGGGGGCGGACAACAGGACGAACCATCCCATCATCGCACGTATGCCACTTGCCAACGATTCGCATAGATGCGCGGTCCTTTCTCAGCAATCACATAACGGACGAACCCCCCATCGTCTTCAGGGTACTGTGCCTTGACCCAGGCCCACGCCTCTTCCGGCGTATTGGCGATGAAAGCTTCCTGGCCCGCCACGGCCAAGTGCTTCCCCCGTGCTTCTGGTACCTCACTCCAGTGGCTTTCCAACCAATCCAAGTTGCGCCGGCCGCGCTCATGCTGGGCCCGGCACCGAGGTGCTTCGGCTGGGTCGTTGACTTCTTCCAAGATCAGTCGGTCGCCAAGCATGGTTTTTTTCCCTCCGCAATGGCCTGTGTACGGGGCTCTACGCCACGGCCGAGACAGGTTCAATTACCGGATCGATCAGACGCGAACCTTGCGGCGGGGCCAGGCCTTTGATGTGTACCAGGACCACCGGCACCCTTTCGCGCCGCTTTTGCTCAGCCAACTCACGACTATAGCGGTTGAACTCCTCCTCGCCGGCAATCTGGAAGTAGACGTAGGCCCCGTTTGGCAGCTGCTCATCCACTTCCGGATGGTCGAAAACAAACTTGCCGAACTCGGCGGTGAACTGTAGCTGCTTGTCTACGTAAAGTTGTGGCTCCATCACGGCTTCATCTCCCAAGATAACGGTCGCGAAACGACTGCCAATTGGCACGCAGCTCATCGATGGCATAGGTGAAGGTCTCGTTCACATCACCGATGAAGACCCGAGTCTTGTCCTGGGAACCATCGGGATGGAGATCATCGCGGTGGCAGAAACCATGTGCGTTATCGTACCGCGCGACCGCCAGCCAGCGGGCCGCATACCGAATCTCCAATTGCACCGTAATTCGTTCGATGGTCCTGTTGCGCCGTTGAAACCAGCAACGCAGACGAGCTTCTCCCGAAGGAAACTCGATAAACCAGAAGCGCTCCGTCGATTGGGTGCCATTCACGCCAGCGCTCCCTCAGCTTATTTCAATTTTACCCGCTCCGGATGGTTCTGCCAGCCGTATTTCTGGGGCGAACTCCTCCGGCGTCAGGATGTCCTGGGCGCCACGCCGATTGGGTGCATGGAAAGCGACGCTACAGGGCAATCCGCAGCGAGTGACAGGCGGCATTGTAACTCGCTTCCAAGGGCAGGGCCACGCTCGATTCCGCGTCTATCCACAGGGGCAAGGTGGGTAAGTCCGCGCCGAGCGCCAGCCTTTTTGGCCAGGCCTCGACGCGGCTTTGCCCGCGTACGGACGTTCGGCGGTAGGCGACCACGTAGAGATGGGACGGGGATTCCCAAGCGAGGCCTTCGCCGGCCTCCAGGGCCTGAGCGATTTGGGCGTGCAGATTGGCCTGCCGGGCCGTCACGGTGTCGATCACGACGACCGCGACACCGCACTCGAGAAAACCAACGCACTTGGCGGCAAAGGTAAGCCGACTGCGCGGCCGATCTTTGTTCGCCGGGCTGGCCAATTCGATGGCAGCGCGTAACTGCGGACCTCCGAAATCCTGAAAGACGTGGACCGCGACGCTCTGCACGCGGCTGAAATCGACCGGGGTCGAGAGCCGCGGCCGGGGCGGCGCCCAAACCATGGTTGCCGGACCCGCACCGCCTGGGGCGCGGCCCGCCTCTTCCAACGTGGCCACGTCAATCTCGGCCTGGTCGCCGAGGGGTACTTCCGGAATGGCATAATAGCCTTCCGGCAGCACTTCGTTGAGATGATTCGTGATGGCATTGGCCCAGGCGCTGTGAAAGCCTTTCCAGGGATGCGAGACGCTCAAGGGAGGCTGGAAATGGTCAAGCAACGGCACGGCACATCCTCCGACCAGGCAGAAAGGGATCACAGACTCATTGTATCCTCTCGCTCTCGAAGATTTTAACCTGGGAACGAAAAACGCCAGGGTCGGAGCCCTGGCGCGATGCGGTGGTCACTTTTTTTTCTTGCTCTTTTTTTTCTTGGCGGCGGGCTTGGCGGTGGCGGCCGCCTCCGGATTTTCCTGGGCTGCTTTTTTCTTGCCGAAGATGGCATCGTAGCCTTCGGCGAACTTTCGGGTTTCGGCGAGACCGACGCGGACAATACTCACGGAGAAACCTCCCAGGTGATAGGCCGCCCGCGCCGTGAACCCAGACGCGCACCCGTCCCCCCATGGGCCGGGCCGTCACGCCGCCGGCGGTCGAAGCTGTTTGTCAGTGTAAAGGATTTTCCGGGCGTTGTCACCTTTTTCCCGAAAACTGGCATTTCGCGTTCGCTGGATGGGGCCAAAGAAGAAATCCTCCTCTTTGTCGGGACCTTAGTGGCCCGGCCGGGCAATTGTTGGAGTGCGGCGTGCGACGCCGCTTTGGATCGAGGCGTAATTCCTTGGCCCTTACAATCCAAAGCGGCGACGCACGCCGCACTCCAAATGGCACCTCACCGCTCCTGAACGACAACGGCCTAAAGCCAGGGGAGAATGAGGAAGCAAGCCCGGCGCGATGTCGGGGAAGGAATCGGGCGCAGAAAAAAAGCCCAGCAAGGAGCATGGTTCCCCGAAACCTCCGTCAGACGGGTTGGCATAATCTGCGGAGAATTCGAAGGAGTTCCCGCCCTTGCCGGGCGGAAATCGCAGCGCGACATAAGGCTGTCACAGCCTTATCCACACAAATATAAAAATGACATGTGGGTGTCAATAAGAGTTCCCCTGGCGGGAAAGATTTTGCCAGCCGCCCTCGGTTGCCCAGGCGGCGCCGGCGGAATATTCGACCGAAAAAAAGTCGCCTGGCGCCGATTTTTCCTCAGGAAACGATGGCGCGGGGCCCGGCCGCCGCCGTTCGGCGCCCGCAGCCGCCTGACAGACCTTATCCCCTTGGGCGGCCAGGCCGCAATATTGAATGTCCTTCTACAATGCTAAAAACCGAAGTCGAATTTTCAGCCGCGCTCGACCGATTCCGGCCGAATCCATTTTGCTTGGACTGGTCCCGGGTTATGCCGGCGAAAGGGAAGAAACCAAGAAATCCGCGGATGCGGATTATTCGGATAGCAAAGCATTTGGGGTTTGGGGCTGAGGAAAGCAAAATTTGTTTGTCTCCGGCGGTGAGGATCAGGCCAAAGCTGCCGGGAATATGCCGATTTTTTAGACGAACGGTGCACCTGTTGTCCGGCCCGCGCCTGGAGGACGGGTGGATCGGAGGATTCTGCGGTCTGTTACGGCAGATTTTCAACGCGGAATTGTTTCGCCAGGCAAAGGAGTGGCCATGGCTCGGGGGAAAGCGTGGCCGGTCCTGGTGCCGGTGATTTGTCTTTTCCTGTTGAACACCGTCCGCGCTCAAAGGCCCTCCCATGTCCCTGGTCCCGGCCGCGGACCCAAGCCGGAAAGGACAAACCTGGCCATCACGGACCTTCCTCAAGTTTCCGCACCGGCGCCGTGGCCCAGGCCCGGCTTTCCGGCAGCCAAGGTCCCACCGGGCCAGAACCCTCCCCCTTCCCTCGCGGCCCAGAAGCCCCGGGTGCCCGCTCTGCCCACCGGTATAGCGCGTGAATTGCCCCAAGATCGCCCGCAGCCGACCGCCAGGGAATTACTCCTGGCACCGCCGGCCAACGATTTAACAACACCGTCTGCGGAGCCGCGATGGACCGGCCAAGAAGACCTCCCGGCTGGCCCATCCGCGGAGCTATCTTTTTCCGTGCCGGAGGAGCTGTTTGTTTGTTATCAGCCGCCCACGGTCTACGACCGGCTGCTCCGGGCCGGCGAAACCGCCGTGGATGAAACGTTTGACATGTTCGACCGGATGATCTGCGATTACCGCAATTTCTACAGCGGCAAGGGCCTGGCCTACCTGGGTCTGGCCGTGGCTCTGGCGGCGCCCCTGGCCAACACCGCTGCCGATCGCTCCATTCGTGATTGGTACCAGGAGCAGGCCCGCTCGCCGGCCAGCGACCGCTGGGCCCGCTTCGGCAACGACATCGGTAAATATGAATACGCCGTGCCCGTGTACCTGGGCGGCTGGATCGCCGGCAAGGCTTTGGAAAACACCTACGCCGGCGGCTTGTCCTATGGCTGGAGCACCCGAACCCTGCGCGGCCTGGCCGTGGGGGCGCCGGCGGTCGGTCTGTTGCAGTGGGGCCTGGGCGCCGGCCGCCCGGAAGAGGGAAGTTCCCGCTGGCGGCCGTTCCACGACACCAACGCCGTCGCCGGCCACACCTTCGTCGGCGGCCTGCCGTTTTTGGCCGCCGCCTCGCTCACCGAAAACAAGCTCCTTAAAGGGGCCTTCTTTGCCGGCTCGTTCTGGTCCGCCTGGTCCCGCGTCCATTACGACGCCCATTATTTCTCCCAGGCCTTTCTCGGCTGGTCCATCGCCTACCTGTCGATGCGCAGTGTTGTGCAAACCGACTTCGACCGCCAAGCCCTCATCGAATTCGTGCCGGTGGAATCGCCCGACGGCGGCACCGGCGTGGGGGTGTTGATTCGCTATTAAAAAAACGTAACCGTTCACCTATCTTTTATTCCCGAGGGCGGCGCTTATCTTTTTTTCCCGATGCGGTACAGTTTCGACGCCGTCCGCAGCAGCATACTGCCGCGCGCCAGCGCCGGGGTTGCCAGGGTCATGTCGTCGAGTGAATTCTTGGCCAGCACCTCGAACTTGGGGCCGGCTCGGACCACGAACGTGTTGCCATCCTCGCTCAGGCAATATATTTTGCCGTCGGCGGCCACGGGCGAGGCGGTGAACTTGTCGCTGCCCGCGTCGATGCGCGTCTTGCCGTAGACCTCCTTGCCCGTCCCGGCGTCAAAGCAAGCGAGAAAACCCCGGTCGTACAGCACGTAGACGTGACCGCGGTACACCAGGGGCGATGGATGATACGCCGCCGCGGTTCTCTGGCACCAGGCGATGTACTGATTGCTGGTTTCCCTCGGCTTCAAGGTGATGTCGCCGGTCGCGCCAGGGCGCAGCGCGTATACGGGCCGCGATACATCGAGCACGTATCCCGAGCTGACATAGACGAGATCCTTGCCGGCACTGGGAGTGGGAATCGTGATGATGGACAGGCCTTTGAATTCCCAGAGCAGCTTGCCGGCCAGGTCGTAGGAGCGGACCCGGCCGGTGCCCGGCGTGACGATTTCCGTGCGCTGGCTGTTCTCCCAGACAAACGGGGTGGCCCAGTTGCTTTTTTCCTCGCGGTCCTCCTTCCACACCTCGTGGCCGGTCTTGGCGTCGAGGGCGATAAGGAACGATTTTTCGTCGTTGTCGTGCACAATATACAGGTGGTTCTTGTGGAGAATGGGCGAGGCTCCGGTGCCCCAGCCCATGCGCGTCTTGTAACTGCCCAGGCTCTTCGACCACAGTTCTTTGCCGGCCAGGTCGTAGCAGAAGACGCCGAGATTGCCGAAGTAGGCATACACACGTTGGCCGTCGGTGACGGGCGTTTCCGAGGCGTAGGTATTTTTCAAATGGATGGGACTGCCGGGCGTTCCTTTCTTGGCCGCGCGCTGCCACAGGATTTTGCCGGTGTTCAAGTCGAGGCAGTAAAGGAGCCATTGATGATCGCCGGGGGGAATCTTGCCGATCAGGTCTTGAATATACAGGCCCTTGCGCGGGGCCGGGGTCTTGTCGTTGCGGACCGCGGTGACAAAAACCTTGTCCCCCCAGACGACGGGCGAGGACCAGCCGCGGCCGGGAATATCGACCTGCCAGAGGATGTTGTTGTCCTTGCTCCAGGTGTCGGGCAGGTTTATCCGGTCGGCCGCCGCGGAGGAATTCGGGCCGCGGAACTGCGGCCAGTGGGCCGACGCCGGCGCCGGCAGAAAAATCACCATTACAAAAGGTAAGAGCGGGCACCGCATGGTTCTCTCCGGGGAAATCAAGCGAACAGTTTTCAATGTCCCGATTAACGCCAGCAAATTGCCGATACAGGATCAGGGACTTTTGGGGGGCGTGTTTTTCCGTGCGCGAAA
>CAZFGM010000254.1:0-9363 GCA_964518515.1 uncultured Alcaligenaceae bacterium
CCTGCAGCTGCAATGGTTTTGTGTAATCTCCAATCCGGAGCGGTGAACGGTTACATTTCCGTTTTGTGTTCCGGGTTTTGTTTAGTTGCCGCGCATCTTCGTCGGCCTCGGCAACGGCCGCTTCGTAAATGTTTCCCCGCGCGCGCCGATCGCACTACCAACCAAACAGCTGGATGGGTTGGTTGAAGATCAGCTTGGTGATTTCGCCCTGCTCCTTGAGCCAGTTGAGGATGTCCAGACAAACCTGCTCATATTCCACAATTTCGGGCGTGCCTTTCTGCCGATGTTTTTCCACGTCCCGGAAGTCAAGGTCCTTGGCAAATTTCTCATAATGGGCCGGATCGAGAAAGTGCTCGGGGATTTGCGGAGCTTTGCCATAAGTGCGTTCCAGGCCGGCGACGATCAGCGGCAAAAACAGCCGGTCATAAGGGGCCGGCATCGGCGCGCTCACGACATAAACCTCAAACGGCTTGGGGTTGTCAATCGGCTGGTGCGGGATGAGGCGGCCATACCAGTGCATCAGGCCTATCGACGCCGTCGCGGCCACGGTCGATGAGCCGTCCTTGCACTGGTACTGAAGATAGACGCTGGCTGGCTTCCTCTTTTTCATTTTTCCTACGCCTCAAGCAGGTCCCGATTCGGTTGGAACAGTACCCCTTGGCCCCATTGGTACGAAGGGGATGTTACCAAAGTCTCAAAGAAATGGCAAAAGCCGCAGATATGGGTATTTGGCAACTCTCCTCCGGTCACCTTATCTGGTCTTAATATTGGGATTCCTTGTTGTCTTCCTCAATGCTCCTCAACGCCCCAACCCCGATAGCACAAAACCCGCCCACAGCTTGGCCGGCAACCGGCCGCCGGGCGGCGGCGCCTTGGCCGGCGTCACCGGCAGGCGGACCACCTTGTCGAAGTTCGGCCCGCGCTGGCGGGCCAGGACCGGGATGCGGTCGGGATGATGATACAGCGTCAACTGGGCCTCGCGCAAGGCCTCCAGCGGCGTTTTCTTTTCCTGCCACAGCTTGTGATAGAACAGGCCCATTAACGCTGCCGTCGCCTCATCATCCACCTCGGATAATTTCTTAACTGGTTGTTTGTCCAGCAGTCAAATCGGCCAGGCGGGCGATTTCCTCCGGCAGCGGCATGTGCCGGAAGCGATGGATGCCGGCCGGTAACCCTTCCCATTCCGCGTCGTCCACCTTCAATTGCTGGGAAATCGCCAGCACGAACGGGTGCCGGGCGTGCTGGCGCAGCAGCTCGAGGTGGCGCTCGAAACTGGAGCGCCGCCAGTAGCCCAAAACGTCCAGGTAGACTTCCCGGCCGCTGGACCGGTGACGCAGGCGATAATCAGGCACCCAGAAACTTTTGCCCAGAGTCAAGAGCGCGGTTTCCTCGGTGATTTCCCAGTCCGGCACTTTCTTGCGAAACAGGTCGGCGAACATCGCCAGCTCGGCCGGAACGTACATGCCCGTATCCGGGGCGTGGGACACCAGGCCGTCCTGGGGATCGATTCGAAACGTCCTGGGCTTGCGTTGCGGCCCCCAGCGCAGGTCGGCGCGAATCTCGAAATCCCGGCAATGCAGTAGCGCCGGCAGAAACAGGGCCAGTTGCAGGCCGTACTTGCTGGTCGCGGAAAACAGGCTGAGCGGGCCATCCAGGCGCAGGCGAAAGCCGCCCGCGTCCAGGGCCTCGGCTTCCCACACCAGGCGGTGAAACTTCGCCAGCCGCAAAAGTTGCCGATAGCGGGCCGGCGCCTCCTGACGAATCTCGACCTGGACCGCCACCGCTTTGAGAAGCACCGCCTGGGCCAGGGCGACGTTGTAGCGCTGCAACAACCGTTGCCCGGTGGTTTCCTTGAAGCGGATCAGCCGTTGTTCGCTTTTCAGATCGGCAAACAACCCCTGGTCCACCACGGCCGGCTCGACGCCCAGGTTTGATGCCACTTCTTGCAGCACCTCGTGTCGATTGAATGTTGGAGTGGGAGTGGGAGAGAGTGGGAGTGTGGGAGCGCCGGTGGTTTCAGGGCTCCCGCGCTCTTGCCCCACCATGCTGTTCTGCCTGCGCCGTGCGGCCGCGGCAAAGACTGCCTCGCGCAGTTCTTCCGGCGGATGCCCGGAGACAACCTCGAATTCGCAGCGATCTTCCAGCAACTTGGCCAGGCCTTGATACACGAGCGGATTCGGCAAATGTCCGAAAGTTTCCTCGATCTCCTCCTCCAATTCGCCGCGCGAGCATCCCTGGCGGGGGCGGAACAGCTCCAGCAAGCGCTCGGCCACTGCGTTCCACTCCGCATCGGCAACGTCCAGGTACAACGGGATCAGCCGGTCGCGACTTTGCCGAACCCGGATCATTTTCCCCGTTAACATGGGCCCTCCTCAAGTTGGGCAAAAACCCCGCAGGCTCGAAGACTCGCCTGCGGGCTTGGCACCACTCATCACCCACTCCTACTGATACGCATGATGTTGCCGGCGGCGTTCGCTGGTGAATTCCTCGGCCGTGTCGCGGGTGACCACCTCGTACAAGAGGGCCTGCTTGTCGCCCTGTTTGCGGAGCAGCCGGCCCAGGCGCTGGACGTGCTCGCGAACGCTGCCGGTGCCGGACAGGATGATGCCGACGTTGGCGGCCGGCACGTCCACGCCTTCATTGAGCACCTGGCTGGTGACGACAATCGGATAGTCGCCGCAGTGAAACTTTTGCAAGATGCGCTGGCGCTCCTTGGCCTTGGTTTGATGGGTGATGGCCGGCACCAGGAAGCGGCGGGCGATGCGATAGACCGTGGCGTTGTCGTAGGTGAAGATCAAGATGCGGTCGCGGCGATGCTTGGACAGCAATTGGTCCAACAGTTCGAGCTTGGCGGGGGCGGCCAGGGCGATATTCTTCTGTTCGCGGTAGGCCTGAAAGGCGACCCGGCCTTGGGGCGACCGGCACGTGGCCCGCAGGAAATTCTGCCAGCCGTGCGGGCCGCCCAGCCCGATGCGGTTGACTTCGAGGAACCGGCGATACACCCCCCGCGCCTGCCGGTAACGTTCCTGATCTTCGGGGCCGAGCTCGACCTCGACGCGCTGGACGCGGTATTCGGCGAGAAACTCCCCCGCGAGCTGCTTGATTTCCCGGCGATACACGATGGGGCCGATCAAGTCGGGCAGCAGCACCTCCTGACCGTCGGCGCGCTCGGGGGTGGCGGTCAGGCCGAGGCGATACGGAGCGATGCTGCCGATGGCCGCCATTTGATAGCTTGGCCCGGGCAGATGATGGCATTCATCGAAAACCAATAGGCCGTAGTGATGGCCCCATCGTTCCAGGTGCAGAAAGGCGGAATCATAAGTGGTAACCGTCAAGGGTTGCAGATCGAAATACCCGCCGCCCAGGAGACCGACGGGCACGGCAAAGGCCGCGGTCAATTCGGCATACCACTGATTCAACAAATCGATGGTCGGCACGAGCACGAGGGCCGGCCGGCCGGCGCGGGCGATGGCCAGGTGGGCCAGGTAGCTCTTGCCGGTGCCCGTGGGCAGAACGACGACACCGCGGCCGCCGCTCTGCCACCAGGTTTCCAGGGCCTCGGTTTGATGAGGAAAGGGGGGACGGGGATTGTGCACGGCCCAAACCGCCGGTTGATATTGCCGCGCCTCGTCGCGATAGGGGATGCGCTCTTGGCGAAGATATTCGACGATGCCGCGATACCAGCGGGCCTCGGCACGGAACGTCGTCGCGCGCGGGTCGTAGCGACATCCGGGAATTTGTGCCATGCAGGCGGTTTCGCCTCCCTGCACCAGCAGCGTGCCCGCATCGAAGGTGAGTTGGATTTCCATGCACCCGCATTATCCAAGATTTCGGCTGCAGGAAAAGCCTTTTTTTAGGTGGTGGCCGTTGGCAATCGGCACCGGCGGCCCCGCGTCAGGCGAAGTCACCAACTCACCGACGGCTTGACCGCCTTAAGAGCCTCGACATCCTTCAAGGCCTGCTCCAGCGTTGGGATGAAATCCGGGCCTAGCTTGGCCCTGTCGCGGCCGTACCAAATGGCTTCGTCCAGAGGATGATAAAGGGATTGATAGGATACCTTCTCGCCGTCTTCGTGGATGATGCACCGCCAATGTACAATGGCTGCGGTCACCTCTTTTGCCTCCGATTTCTTTTTGCCCTTGAGCTGTTTGTCCAGTTTTATCAAAGCCGCGACATCGTCGGCCGCGAGCTTTCTATCATAAACTTTGCCGAAGGATATGGTGACGTAATACAGCGTCTCCCCCGAGGGGTAAACGTCCCGCGATGCTTGGACCGGTATATCGACGGGTTTTTCCCTCCCGAACCGGTGTGGATCAGCGGGCTGTTTGAAAGATCGAATTGGTCCGGTTTCGGTCAAGTAGAAGCGGGCCTTCGGGGCCGGTTTTTCGTTCGCCGGTTGCGCCGCCCGGGCCGCGGTTGGATGTCCGCCGAGCCAGATGATCCCGGCAATAACCAGGAAGGCCGTTCCTCCCAGGGCGCTGAAATGATTCATACCCGGCTCCTCCAAGAAGAAATTTGCATCGCTCCCTGATTTTTTTTTCCGTTCATGGTGAAGGTACCAGGTCTGAAAAAAGAAGCAAAGAAAATACCCGGAGGAAATAAGGTTATTACCCGCTACGCGTTTAACGTTCGCGGAATCCCTTGAAACCCTTTGAGTCCCTGGCTTGTTCTTGACAGGCCGGCGGAAATGAAGGATTCTGCTTGTAAATTGGGATTTCCAATTCTGTAAGGGAGGACTCCATGCTCCATTTCCCTTCCTGGTTCCGGTATTTCCTGGTGGGAATTGCCACTGTTGCCATCGTGACCTGGTTTTGGTTGGCACTGGGTCCGGCCGGCTCGTTCCAAGCACAGGAGCCTCCCAAGCAAAAGCCCAACGGCCCGACCAAGTTTTTTTTCGGCAAAAGCTCCTGTGCCATGGAATGCCATGGCTATCCCCTCGATAAGCCGTATGTGGATAAGAAACTGCCCGCCGTCTGCCGCTGCACGGAATTGACCCTGTGGGATGCCCAGGACAAACATGCCATCGCCCACAAGGTCCTGTCCGGCGGCCGGGCCAAGCGCATGGGCGAGCTTTTGCACATCAAGGACGTGGCCTCCGCCAAGCAATGCGTCATCTGCCACGGCGTGTGGATCGAGAAAGAGGATGAAAAAAAAGTGGACACGAGTGCCGAAGAGATTCGCAAGGAGGGTGTCACTTGCGTGGTTTGTCACGGCGCCTACCAGGATTGGGTCGAAAAGCATCACGGTTCGCGGTTAATCAAATTGCGGGAAAAATGGCGCGCCCTGGATCGTCCCACCAAGGAGGTCCAGTTCGGCATGACCGATCTGTGGGACCCCGTCAAGCGCACGCGGCTGTGCGCCTCGTGCCACATCGGCAACGTGGCGGAAGGCAAGGTGGTCACGCACGACATGTACGCCGCCGGCCATCCGCCGCTGCCCGGTTTCGAGATTGTCGCCTTCAGCAACCAGATGCCGCGGCACTGGGAATATCTGAAAGAGAAGAAAAAGGAAGTGGCGGCCCTCTACCATTTCAATCCGCTTGAAATCCAGCAAGAGGAAACGCATCTGACCGCCATCGGCGGCCTGGTGGCCTTTCAAGAAGCGATGAAGCTGCTGGCGGCTCAGGCCGAGCGCGACTGGCCGGAGCTGGCCCAGTTCGACTGTTACGCCTGCCATCACGAATTGAAGCCGAAGAGCTGGCGGCAGGAGCGCGGCTACGCCGGCAAACCGGGCCGGCCGCCCATGCGGCCCTGGCCCCAGGCCCTGGTCGAGCTGGGCCTGTTCCATGCGGCCGCCGCCGACGAAGCGGCGAACATTCTCACCGGGGAATTCAAGACCAAACTCAGAAAGGTGCAGGACGCCTTCGATCGCCAACCGTTCGGCGACAGCGCGGCGGTGAAAAAAACCGCCCTGGAAATGGCCGCCTGGACTCAAACCCAGATCGAGCTGATTCAGAAAAACATTCGCGACAATAAATACGGCGAACTAACGTCCGAACGTCTGCTCTCGCGGTTATTGGACTGGAAGGGAAAGACCCTGCCCGATTTCGATTCCGCCCGGCAGCTCGCCTGGGCCTTCGCCGCCCTGCACCGCGAGGCCCGGCCCGTGGGCCATAAGGCTCTCCTGGAGAGCCCGGCTTGGAAATCTTTCGATTCCTACCTTGGCTTGAACTTTCCGCCGGGCCAGGTTTGGATTGAAAAGTCGCTGGACAAAGGGTTGGAGCGCATTGGGAATTATGAACCCGCGAAATATCACCAGCTTTTTAATGATCTAGTGAAAAAACCTCCCGTGCCCAAATGATTCCACCGTGAGTTTGTACGGGACCAGGGAGCACGTGCACGTGCAGAAACCGGACCAAAGGAGCGTGGGTTTGGCCACGGCCTCGATCTCCAGCACCTGCGTGTAGAAGAACAACAGCGCGTTCAGCGCTTGATTCTGGGAACTTGCCGAGATGTGTTCCTCGACCGCCAAATGGGTCAGAAACTGCTCGACCTCCGCCGCTGCCATCGTGCGCGGATGCCGCTTCTTGTGGAACAGGATGAAGGGTAGCGCCCAGTTGACGTAGCAATCCTCCGTCCGCCGCGCGTAATGGCGCACCCGCAGGACCAGGCGGACTTGATCGAGCAAACGGGGCGGCCGCGGCTGGGGCAGCTCGCCCAGATCGTTCCCCAGGACCGTCGTGTACAGGAGCATCAGCGCGGAGCGAGCCAGCGCCAGCGCCGGCAGCGGCTCCGGGGCCGTCTTGACAACGTGTTCCAGAAAGTGCGTCACCTGCGCCAGCCCCAGCTTGGCGGGGTGCTTCTTGTCGTGAAAAAGGATGAAGGCACGCGCCCAGGCGACGAGGACATCGGCGGTTGGAGTCGAGTCCCCGCGGTCGTTAGCCGCCCGCCGAAGGCGGTCGAGCAGCCGCGGCGGGTTCGCGGCGGTCGGTTCAGGCAGGGATTCAGCGGCAACGGGATGAGGTATCATGAAAGCCCTCCTTTCGATGAACGCGGCCCAATGAGTAGTATATGAACGTACAGTAATAGTAGGCAGAGTCAAGAAGCAAAAAAAGAAAATAATTGACAAGTCGGAACAGCGTTGTCCACAATTAGCTGGCACGATCACGATTCCGCAACATTGTGCCGGAACCGCGATAGCGCGCCAAGGGAACCTTGATAGCGCGCCGGCGACGTGATAGCGCGCCAAGGGAACCTTGATAGCGCGCCGGCGACGTGATAGCGCGCCGGCGCCGGTTGGGATAATCACCAGTTCGCTGACTTGGATACTCATGCTATGATGCCAATCCCAACGCACTTGAAGGACTGCGTCGTCCCCGATAGTTCCACGGTCGATGAATCGCCACTCGCGGGCACCGTTCGTTGTCCGTGCGGCGGGGAAACCTTCGAGCTTCTTTTCCCGGGTCAGACGCACGAGTGGGAAAAGGAGGTCATCCCGTGCACCGCTGAAATCGACGGCCGGTTCTTCTTTCTTATAAGAGCCGTCTGCAAGAATTGCGGTAAGAGCCATTTGCTTCTGGACACCGACTTTCACGGATGGAACGGGTTCGTGTGCCACAACGCAGATCAAGCCGCCCAGCCAAGGCCGCCGCTCGTCGCTTGGAAGTGCGGCAAGTGTAGCGGATCGGTGCATACAGCAAGAATCGAGGTTGCGGGCGAAGGCAAGGAGGACTTCATCTCGGAGTCCGATGGCGAGATCGATGAGGATCGTTGGCCTGATGGGTTTGGGTGGCTCACGATCAACATCAAATGCGCCGGGTGCGGTCACACGCCAAAGACCTGGGTATCATGTGAGACCATGTGAATGGGGGTCGTCAGCGAACCAACGGATGAAGCTGACCGGGGCCGCCATACTGGTTTCGCGCGGCACGAAGGTCTTGCAGGCGGCCCCGGCAGCTTATCCTTATCGTTAGCCGCTGGAGTTTAGCCCGTGACATTTACCACACTCAAGATTGCTGGAGGCGACGCCATTCGGCTCCTAAACGAACATCGCTCGCGCTACGCCACTACAGGGCAGTACCCCTTCCTGATCGGCGACAGCGAAGAGTTGGGACGCATTCAAGAATCGGCCGAATTCAACAAACAAGATCCGGCGGCACTTATCCGAGCATCTCTCGACGTCAAGACCGTTGAATGGATCGCGGGGCGGCAAAAGGAGGCTGAGGAATGCGAGTTCTCTCCCGATGAGACATTGGGAGAATGGCCAGGTGAAATCCGCGAGAAGGGATCGATCGGCCTTCACAAAGACGTACTCACGGGCAAGATCAAGTCGGAGGTCTACCTGGGGCTTGTTGAAATCGAAAAGGCTTGGCACTTGCCTGCCATGCTCAGATATGGCGCGTGGAATGACTGCCCCGAGCCCGAAGTTCATAGTGCATTTCATCGCCAATGGCAGGAAAGGTACGGTGCAGAGATTACGGGCATGTCCGGCGATGTCGTGGAATGCGCAGTGACCAAGCCGCCGACAGACCGGAAGTCGGCGACCGCGCTGGCGTGGGAGCAATACTGGTACTGCACCGACATCGTCGAGCAGGGATGCGGCTCGGTTTCGAATCTCGCGGCGACGCTCTTGAATTCGCCATACTGGTACTTTTGGTGGGATTGAGCGGCTGCTGTGGGCCGCGGCTAACCAACGGATGAAGCTGACCGGGGCCGCCATTTTGTTTCCGCGCGGGCCGAATTTCTTGCAGGCGGCCCCGGCAGCTTATCCTTATCGTTATGCGGCAATACAACGGTGATGTCATGCGAAAGTTCTCACGATGGATGCCGCCGAATGGCACTGAAGATTCTGCGCTTGGCTGGATCTTCTTTGTCCTCATTTGGGCCGCATTTTGGCCGATTCTTATTGTTGGGCATTTCGCCGGTAGGCGCCATTTGCGACGGCTTGCCGCTGGTAGAACCGGCGAGGACATTGGCACCTTTGCCCGTGGGTTCAATCGGCGAGCCGAGCCATTTGATTCTTGGGTAGTGCGGGCCACGTGGGATGCACTCACCCCATACGTGAGGTTCGACGGACAATCTCTTCCCCTTCGTCACACTGACCGACTTGTTGAGGACTTGTGCATTGATCCGGACGACATCGCGTTTGACCTAAAGTCCGACCTCATTGCTGAGGTGGCCGAACGATCGGGCCATTCGCTTGATCACGCGAAGTCGAACCCACAAACTGACCGCATGGAAACCGTCAGTGATCTTGTGAGGTTTGTGACGAAGCAGCCTCTCACCAAGAAGAGATTGCGTTCCGGGGAGCCCGCATAACCAGGCGTTGCACCACGACCGGGGCCGCATTCTTGTTTCGCGCGACACCAGGCCGTTGCAGATGTAACGATGAATGTCAAGTCCCCTCTACCTGATGAGGGAACGG
>CAZFGM010000255.1:0-9309 GCA_964518515.1 uncultured Alcaligenaceae bacterium
ACGACCTGCAGTTTCGCCAGCACATGCCCATGGACCCCGCCCTCATGTATGGAGCCATCAAGGACGGCCGGGTGGACGTGATCACCGCCTACACCAGCGACGGGCGAATCGAGGCCTATAACCTGGAGATTCTGCAAGACACCAAGCAGGCTTTCCCTCCCTACGACGCGCTGCTGCTGGTCTCGGCCGAGGCGGCCGCCAAGCCGGGGTTCCTCGAGGCGCTGGCGCCCCTGGTCCAGGCCGGCGGCGCCATCAACATCGAAGCCATGAAGAATGCCAACCGACTTGTCGATGTCGAGCATCGGTTGCCACGGCAAGCGGCCCGGGAGTTGTTGGACCGGATCGAGCGCGGCAAACGAAGGGCCAGCACCCTCCGATAGCGGCCCGGCTTTCCCCCATCTTTTTATTCAACTCGGGTGCCAGCAAATCGGGATTTTTCGCAATGGGCTAATTTGGCCCCGCACACCTCGAATGCCCGCAAACCCGGAAGAACCAGGATTTCCTGCCGGGTTTTAACTTGCCTCCTTCTTTTTCGTTTTTTGGCCCAATTTTTGCGCATTTGCTAAAGGCCCGAAAGCTTTCCAGGTTCAAAGGTATCTTAAAGGCAAGAGAAATGGTGACTGGAGAAGTGACTTCTTTTGAAAAAAATCGTAACCGTTCACCTATCTTTTATTCCCGAGGGTAATTCGGCTGTGGGGCAGGATTCCGATCCTGCCAACCCCGGCAGGATCGGAATCCTGCCCCACAAATACTGCCACCCTCGAACCGGGGAGTGAACGGTTACAAAAAATCTTCGCCGGCTCCAGCGACCGCCAGCCGCAAAACTCCGGCCTTTTCCGAGGACTTTGCAGCAATGGGAAGTCACTTGAAATCCTCGCCTATGCAGAACGCGCGGGAGGGCGGCAACTTGCCCGATCCTTTCATATCAGCTCGGCAATGGCCTGGCCGCGGGTAAGAATCGGGTGGGGTCGGCCGGTGTTATCCAGGAATACCTGGCGCGGGTCGATGCCCAGGACGTGATAGACCGTGGCCAGCAGATCCCCGGGATCGACGGGTCGGCTGCGGACGAACTCCCCCTTCACCGAGGTGGCGCCGATGACTTGGCCGGTGCGCAACCCGCCGCCCCCCAGAACCAGGGCACCGGCCCCAGGCCAGTGGTCGCGGCCGGCATCCCGATTGATCAGTGGAGTGCGGCCAAACTCGCCGGTGGCGCAAACCAGGACCCGGTCGTACAGGCCGCGGGCGTTCAGGTCCTCCACCAAGGCCGAAAGGACCTGGTCGTAGCGCGGCAGATAGTCGCGCAGACGCGGCTCGATCCGCGAATGGTGGTCCCAACCCCCCAGGTGCACGGTGACAAAGGTGACGCCGGCTTCGACCAGGCGCCGCGCCAGCAAGGCGCTCTGGCCCCAGGTGTGCCGCCCGTAGCGCTCGCGCACGCCCTCGCTTTCACGCCCCAGGTCGAACGCTTGCCGGGCTGCCTGGCTGGTCATGGTTTCGAACGCTTCTTGTTGGAATCGGTCCAGGCCAGTCATGGCGCCGCTGTGGTCGAGGTCGCGGCGGAGATCATCAAAAGCTGCCAACAAGCGGCGGCGATCCTGGAGCTGGTTGACGGTTAGGCCGTCCGGCAGAGTCAGGTTGCGGACGACAAAATCGGAGTTGTTGGGATCGCCCCCCGTTTGAAAAGGTTGATAGGCGGTTCCCAGGTAAGCCGAGCCATGATAACCGGGACTGTGCCCGGCGGACCGGGCGGCGGGAACGGCCACGTAAGGAGGCAATCCGGGTCGGTTGGCGCCGCGGGCGCGGGCGGTCACGGCCCCCGCCGACGGATTCTTCGCATCCAGGCTCCGCGGTTGGGTGGCATAGTGGCCGGTCAACACCCAGTGCGAGCCCTCCTCGTGGGCCCCGGCTCCGTGGGTCAGCGTCCGAATGATGGCCAGCTTGTCCATCAACCGCGCTTGTCCGGGCATCAGGTCGCAGATGTCGATTCCCGCGACCTTGGTGCGCGTCGCGGTCATCGGGCCGCGGTATTCGGCGGGGGCCGACGGTTTGAGATCATAGCTGTCCAGATGGGACAAGCCGCCGTCCAGCCAAAAAAAGATGACGGCGGTGTTCCGCGCCGATGGCCCCGAGTCAGCCGCCCGCCCCTGGAGGCGGAGCCAACTAGACAGACTCAGGCTGGTCAGGCCCAGAAAGCCTGCCTGCAGGAAAGAACGCCGGCTTTGGCCGGAACCGAGCCAAAAACGGCTCCCAGAAACCCTGTGAGACATCGGCTTACCCCCCTTTCAGGCTCGGCGGTTCCACTCACGCGCATCGATTCTAATCGTAGCTCCGACCGAATACAACGAAAGAATTTGGTCCGGGTAGAATAAGGCCAACGACAAAACACAGGGAAACAGAGGAGCGATGACGGGTCGATTGCATCTCGTTTGTGGTCATTGTTCCATGAGGGCGTCGAGGATGTTGCGAAAGTATTCGACTTGGATCCCCAAGCGATGATCAGGGGGCCTTGGCGAGATTGGCTCGGCGGCAGGGAGGCAATTCCCGCACTCCGGAAGGCGTTGGCGGATCCAAATTGTAACCGTTCACTCCCCGGTTCGAGGGTGGCAGTATTTGTGGTGCAGAATCGGCAAGGATCTTTTGTCGTCGATTTTCTGCCGGGCCGGCTGCACCAGCAGCTTGCTGAGCCGGCCCTCATTGGTCCGTACTACCAAAAAACATGCCGTGATGGCCGGCAAAGCCCGCGAGTTCTCGACCATCTCCGCTTGAGTGACTTGCTTCACCAGGGAGGCGATCTTGGCCTTGGTCACCTTGGCCAACAGAGGGTTCGTGTAGTGATCGAAGGCGTCGGCGTTGCTTTTCGCCGGCCACGCCGCCACAGCCAGTCCCAGAAATAATCCCCAGCGATGCATGGTAGTTCTCCCTTTCGGTCCTGGCGGGCTACCTCCTGCCTGCGGATATACGTAAGTTCCCAAGAACCCTGGGGAGGTCGGAAATTTATTTGTCCGAGCCGGAAGCGTAAGCGACGCCCGAAGGCTTGGCGTGGCCGTCGCTTACGCTTCCGGCTCGGAACTGCATCGGTCAAACGATACCAGCCAAAATCAGGGTTATTGAGAACTTACGGATATTCGACATAACATGCCGCTCGCCCATTTAGGGAACCGCGGTGGCCAGCGCCAACTCCGGCAACGATTCCTCCCTGGGTGGGGCGTCCTGGGCCGCGTTTGCCCCAGCGATTTTTCTGGCGGCAAAAGAGGGTACGCCCTGGGATTTGAGGTAGGCATTCGGGTCGTGGAACAGCGCTCCTTTCGGCAGCCACTGCCACAAGGGTCCCAGGTCCTTGCGCACCAGGTCCACGTAAAAGCGCGGCAGGGCGGTGGTCTGCTGCTCGAAGTAAGGGCGGAACTCCGGGTCGGCGTCGAGCCGGCGGCGGATTTCCGTGTAGTAGCGGAGCCGGCCGAACCCTTCGGTCGAAACCGCCCGCAACACGTTCATCCACCGGGGAATCACGCCCGCAGTCCCTCGGAAACGGCGAACAATGGTTCGCCAGGAAAACGAATAGCCGACCAGGTCGATGACGCCGTCGTAAAACTCTGTCCAGGAATAATGCTTCGGGCGGACGTTCATGGCCTGGTTGTTATTCAAGAAGTAAAAGGGGAACGGCAGCACCCGGCCGGCCCGCTGGTACTCGAGGTTGAGCGGGGCGGCCTGGCCGAACGCCGTCAACAGCGAGTAGCCGGGAAAGGCGCCGGGGGTCAGGTCCAGGAAGCGCTTGGTCAACTCGAACGGCTCGTCCCCTTCATCGGCGTCGATGCCGAGGACAAAGTTAGTCTGCACGTAGGGGATGTAGCGCAGGATCATGTTGACGTGTTCGGAAACTTGCTGGACCTTGGCCATTCCCTGGCGGGCGCCGGTCTTGGACTTGTTGCCCAGATCGAACCAGGATTCGATGCCGGGCAGGAGGGCCTGAAAGCCATTGTGCCGCAGCCGCTTGAGGTGGGGCTCGGACAAGAGGGACAGACTGCTCTCGGCGATGTGGTAGATGCGGCCCGGCGGGACGGCCTCTTCGATAGCGCCGAGGTAATCGTCGAAGCGGACGCCGAAGTTCGGGTCGTGCCAGACCACGTTCGGGCGGGCAAATTTTTTGAGCAGAAAGCGCAGATCGTTTTTCAAAACGTCGAATTCCAGCGGCTGATACGGCACCGTCGAATCGATGCAGAAGCTGCACGTATACGGACACCCCAGGCTGCCGAGCAGGGGCACGATTTTGAGGATGGGAGCTTTCTTGAGGACCGACTCGATAAACGGCCAGCGTTCCTGGACCCCGGGCAAGGAGGTGGGTTGCTGCCGGGCGGTGACGTGCATTCCCAAGGGCCGGTGCCGGCTGCAATCGAGCAAGACGTTGCGGAGCACTTCGCGGTCGGTGAAGCCGAAGACATAGTCGAAATAACGGCGGGCGTCGTGCGGGAAGCAACGGGCGTGCGGCCCGCCCAGAGCGGTAATGGCCCCGCGGCTGCGGAGCAGATTGCTCAGGGAATAGGCGGTTTGCGCCGCCTCGGTGAACGCGCTGATGAACACCAGATCGACGTTGTCCGGCAATTCCTTGAGCAAATTCTCGAAGCCGGTGTAGCAGACAAAGGTGACGTCGTGGCCCTCCCGGCGGCACCAGACGCCGACCACTTGCGGCATGATGCTGGCCATATTGGCGTTCATGAACCGCGGAAACAAGGCGCGGGTCGGTCCCCGGGACACGATGTCGAGGACCCCGATGCGGAGTTGGCGCATGCACAATTCCCCTGGCGGCCGGTGCGCGAGACTCCCCGGGGTCAACCTAGACCCACCTGCTGCCCGCACTGGGGTTACAGGTCCGCTTCGGGAACTTATGCCAAACGGAGTCGCCGCTTGGCCAGCACAGGCGACATTTCCCGGAACAAAGGCATTTCGGAGCTGGGCATCGACGTTACGGGAATGATCTTATGAATTTGGCGAGGCGTCAGCAATGCAATCCCATCGCCTGCTTGCGGATTTAGGGGTGGAAAGCCGCGCCGCTGATCATCCCGTCCGCTTCGCTCCTCCCGCCCGCACGATGCGGAGGCGATAGCCGGCGCGCTCCAGGGCCTGGCTTAACCTTTCCAAGGACAGCTCTTGGCGGCCAGCGAGGACGGCGGCAAGCGTGTTTTCGGGTAGCCCGCTGGCTTTGCAAAAGGCGCGGCGCGAGGGGAATTGGTTGAGGACCAGATTTTCGAGTTGGTCGAGATAATCGGCAGGCCGGACCAGCCCTTGAGCAATTCCGAGCCGGCCGCTGAAATCCTGGGCAATTTGATAAATTGGCGTCTTGATGGTCTGCGACCTGTCCAAGCCGCGGGCATCGTAAAACTCCGCCACTGCGGGAAACCAGTAGTTGTCGAAAGCGCACCAGTCCGGATGGGTTCGAAAGCGCCGCTCCAGCCGGCCAAGAAGGCGCCGTTCCTCGGCGTCCAAACCGCCCAGAGGAATTGCCATGCCGTCCAAGTCGAAATAAACACTAACCGCTTTCATCGTCTGGCCCACGCACGAATTCAACTCGGCCCGCAACGCTTACGTAGATACACTTTTGCTGAAAGACCCGACAAGCTTCCTTCAACAAAGAACGTAATTGCCTGATTCCCTTTGCCGGGAGAGCAACCCAGAATTTCCGCGATCGCTCTGTCACCCGTTTTCCGGTGTCCGGATCAAGAAACCATCCCTCATAAAGCACCAGGCCTCTTGTGGCTCCCTCGAATTTCATGAGTTGGTCGTCAAGCCATATCCAGGCCGTGCGCCGGTGCGGCTTTCCGTCGGACAGGTTCTTGTCCCGCCGCACCGGGATCAAGAACGCGCACTCCAACCTTTTTCTGGCCACGAATTTTCATATCCCCTCTGGAATTCACATCGGCCACGGTGGCGATCTTGCCGAGGATTTTCTACCATCTTAGGCAATTGGCATTCTGTCAGCAATGCTAGCCGTTTCGCCCTTTCGCGGGTCCGTCCCCACGATATAATTTCAGCATGAAGGCTGCATGGATTTTACCAGGAGATGTCCGAATGCATACCAAAACCATCTACCTCGCCGTGCTAGGAATTGCCGCTACTCTGGCCGCCGGCGACGAGCCGGCCACAAACGACGCCAAGCCGGATTTGCCCGAATTTTCCAAGCTGATTCACCAGATCGTCGTGAGCCAGGTGCCCAAGGTGTACGAGGACACGAGCGGCTGGGGCCAGACCGTGCCGATGCCCGCGAAGCTGCGGCTGCCCAACCTGCGGACCAAGATCAAGGTCGGCGACAAATGGGAATTGCCCCACGGCCTGTGGCGCAAGGTCCGCGTGCGCCTGCCCAATCCAGCCAAGGACATCAACATCGTGGTTCGCGATCTGAAAAGGGTGACTGGCAAAACCTTCCGCCTGAGCCTGGACGCCGACGCCGCTTTCCGCGCCGAAATCGACGGCCAGCACTGGCAAAAGGGCCTGGACCTGGTTGGCTTCACGGGTCTGGCCGATGCCAAGATCGGCTTGTTCCTGGAATGCGATGTGGCCGTCACTTTCGACACGAAGAAATTTCCCCCGGACGTGAAGATCGACCCGAAGGTGGTCACTTTGAAAATGGAGCTGCAGGACTTCACGCTGCGCCAGGTCAGCATGCGCCGTCTCGGCCAGGTGCTCGAAGGCGACAGGGCCCGCGAAGTCGGCAACCAGGTCAAGGGCGCTCTTCAGGACTTGATACGATCGTACGAGCCCAAGGCCAAGGATTACGCCAACCAGGCCATCGCCAAGAGCCTCAAGGAAGGCAAAGGGGCCTTGTCCGCCGACGGTCTGCTGAAGGCCCTTTCTCCACCAGCAAAGGAAAAGAAGTGAGAGTTTCTGACAGGCGAGCCGAAGCATATCGGCGGCGACAACGGAGGATGAAAGAAGCAAGATGTCCAACAACGCGAAGCGCCGCAAGACCGGCAAGAAAATCAAACAAGAATACCCGCCGGGGTGGAATGAGCGCAAGGTTCGCGCGGTCATCAAACACTACGAGCAACTAACCGATGAAGAACTGGCTCGCGAGATTGAATCGGCGCCGGAAGTGAGCGGGGAGACGCTGTTATCCGTGCCAACCGAGCTAGTGCCGGCCGTTCGGAAGCTGCTTCTCCGGCATCAAAAGAGCGCGTGAGAAATCACCAATGGAGATGGGTCGCAAGAAAAAGCACTTTCCACCTTTATGGAAAGAGAGCACTTTTAAAAATCACCTCCGTTACCAATTCGAAAAAGTATACGACGCAAGATTTCGTTGAAGCCCGGGACTCGACCGCGCGCTCGGCACGGCGAGCGGCAGGCGTGCCGGTTTGAAGAATCACCTCATTTGAACGACTTGACCCAGGCCTGCCAGCTTTGATCGAGCCGGTCGAGGGCGAGATTGGCGGATTTGAGGGCGGTGTCGAAGGTGGGCTCCGCCACCGTGTCGCTGGGGCGGAAACCCTCAACCAGCGGGACGAACCTGGCGATGCGATTGCTGTAGGCAAGGTATTCCATAACGCTGGCCCGTAGAATGGTGGCCTCGTCATCGGCCAGGCCGCCGCCCGTCACGTCCTTGAGGGTGCGTTTGTTCTTGGCGACCAGCACGTAAGCGCGGCGATGCTCGGCAGTCAGGGCGGCAAAGGTGCCGCCGCGCAGATGCGTGGCCCGGCCGAAGCCGCTGAGCATCCAGAGGGGCAGTTTGGCCCCCCCCTTCTTGCTCAACAGCGCCGCCGCCAGCTGCTCGCCGGCCTGGCCGTCGATGGGCGGATCGAGTTTGGACAGGGGCGGGCCGGCCACGACGTACGGCCAGTCCTCCTCGATGTGAAAACTGCCCGCCTCGCCCTCCTCGATGCGCCGCTGCTGGACCACGCGGATGAACGAAGTGTACAAGCCGCGTTCGTTTAGACAAAACACGGACAGCTTGCCGGGCCAGGGTTCTTGGTGCTCCATGGCCAGGGCTTTGGCGGCCAGGGCATAGTGGCGTTCCAGGGCCGCCCCCACGTCCTTGGGCGCCTTGTTGGGTACCGCGCCAAACAGGACCAGATGGGCGGTTTCGTGGCTGGCCGGCCCCTTGCCCAAAAACACGCGTTTCCAGGTGGCCAGGGCCTTGTCGATCTGGCCGTTCACGGCGGCTTGCAGGGTCCAGCCGCGAACCGTGCCGTCGATGAGGTTCTTGGCCGTTGCGCCGGAATCGCCCGGTTGCTGTCCCGCACTCCCTCCGGGCAGGACAAGTACCAGGCCAACCCCCGTCAAAACCAGGCCCTGGAGCGTCCGCATGGCATTATCTCCTTGGATTTTTCGTTACTACTGCTACCCCTGGCTGTAATAATCGGCCCGGAGGATCAACTTCGCTTGGGCCGACGTTCCCCGGCGAGCGATAAATCCAATAGGGTGGGGACAACCGGACCCTAAACGTAAACCGGGCCAGCCACTTCCCGAGGCGAACAAATTGACATTTATCTCCGGCCGACGACCATATAATGTAATCCGGATGTGCATCGCCTTCAAGGAATAAGGAGTATGTCATGCGAAAGCCCCTGTTTGCCGTGTCCGCCTTGGTGCTGACCGCCATTTTCCTGACCACCGATCGGGAAGCCCGCGCGGGTGGAAAATCCGATGACGAAGTCAAAATCACGGCCAAGGCCTCCAAGATCGATCCCGCGGGAAAACAGAGCATCACTTTGAGCCTGACTATCAAGGAGGGATGGTACATTTACGCCAACCCGGTCGGCAATGAAGATTTCGAAAACGCCGCCACCATGGTCAAGATCAAAGGCAAGAACAAGCTCGACGACGTCAAAGTGACTTTCCCCGCCGGCAAGGAAAAAGTTGATAAAGTCGGCAAAGAAGTCATCAAGCTGCGCATTTACGAAGACAAGGTCAACATCCAGGCCGACGTTCGCCGCGGCACCGGCGATACCGGGCCCCTGGAAGTCAGCATCCGCATCCAGGCGTGCAGCAAGAAAGGCGTCTGCCTGCAGCCCGCGGTAGTGAAACTCAAAGTGGATTAACCATCCGCCGGCGGCCTGATGCCGCCGGTTTTCCTCTCCTGGAAGGAGTCGCGCATGAAGCGCCGGTGTTTGCCGCTGATCCTGGGATTGTGTTTGCCGCTGGCCCAAGGAAGCGCCCAGGCCGAGAACTCCGTTTCCAAGGTCCAGATCAAAGTCGAGGCGGGTCCACGGGACCCCACGGGAAAGCAGGAAATCGCGGTACATTTACGCCAATCCGGCGAAGAAACCCTATGAAGCTGTCATGACCAAAATGAATTGAAAAAATAACTTGACCCTTCAAGTAAGT
>CAZFGM010000256.1:0-9285 GCA_964518515.1 uncultured Alcaligenaceae bacterium
ACCTGCAATATTTGATGAACCTGGCCTACGACGGCGGTCCCTATCGCCGCGGGGCAATCGATTACCGCCACCCCCCTCAGCCCTCGTTACCTGCAGAACTTGCCGGCTGGGCCAAGGAAAAGATCCAGCCCGTTACATGGTAGGTGGAAATCTGAGACAATACTCCGGCCGAGCAAACTGGGAAATGTCGGGGAGGTGGACCGTGCGATGGACTTCGCTAATCGTCGCGATGCTTGTTGGGACGAGTTTTACTTCCGGGATCGCTCAGGAAAAAGAAAAACCGCCCATCTATCGCGGCAAGACCGTGAAGGAATGGATTGGCGGGTTGCGGGGGCCCGATCCGCGGATTCGGCTGGAAGCGGCCCTGGCCCTGGGGGAGGCCGGCATCGACGCCGAGCCGGCCGTCAAGGCCCTGGCCGGCGCTCTCAAAGATCCGTTTCCGCAGATTCGCGTGGCGGCGGCCAATGCCCTGGCCGGCCTGGGCGCCGAGGCCGCCCCGGCGGTCCCCAATCTGGCTCTTCTGTTGCGCGATCCCGATCCCAAGGTTCGCGAGGCGGGCTCCCAGGCTCTCGGAGAAATGGGCGACGCCGCCGTGCCGCGCCTCATCGAGGCCCTCAAAGATCGCGATGCCAATGTGAAAATCGCCGTCATCATCACCATCGATGGCCTGGGCCTCGGGGCCCGGCCGGCCATTCCCGCCCTGGGCGAGGCCATCAAGGATACCAACGCCGTGGTCCGCCGGCTAGCCTTGATCGCCCTGTCCAAGATGGGCGAGATGGCGCTGGAAACCGTTCCGCTCATGGTCGAGGCGCTGCGCGACAAGGACACCAACGTCAAGAATGCCGCCGCCTTCGCCCTCGTCAGCCTGGGGCGCGATGCCCTGCCGGAGTTCCGCAAACTGCTCAAGGATACTAATGCCAATCTTCGCCTAATGGCGGTGCAGGCCCTTAGCCGGCTCTCCGAGGACATTGACCAGACCACGGCGACCGCCCTGGTCGAAGCCCTGGCCGACGACCATGCCCGCGTCCGCCAAACCGCGACCTGGACCCTGGCGACCTTGGGCACGAAGGCGCGCGAACTGGGCGGCGGCCCGGCGGTGGTCAAGTCGCTGCTCAAACTGCTTCAAGACAAGGACCTGCACGTTCGCCAGACCGCCGTCGTGGCCCTGGGCCAGGTGGGCCTGGATGACAAGGACGACATCACCGGCCTGGCCGGGGCTCTCAAGGATAGCAGTTTTCTGGTTCGGGGAATGGCGGTGCAGGCGCTGGGCCAGTACACCCACGACGAGGCCCCCATGGAATGGCGCATGCACATCATCGGCCACATCGCCGCTGGGTTGCGCGACAAGGATCGCCGGGTACAATTCATCGCCGCCCGGCTGTTGGTGCAGGAGGGCAAGCTGTCGCTGCCGGCGCTGATCAAGGTGGTGGAAAAGGGACAAGGCTCGGCGCGGTTATACGCCGCGGCCGTTCTCGGCGAAATCGGGGCCGACGCCGCCGACGCCGTGCCGGCCTTGCAGAAAATGAGCCGCGACGCCACGCCCGAGGGCCGCCAGGCCGCCAAGATCGCCCTGTCGCGGATTCAGCCGTGAAATAGTCTGGGGTCAAGAACGACAAAATTATCGACGATGCCTGGCACACCAACATTTGGTCAAAAGGATTTTTGTGGGTTTTGGGAAGGTTTGGCAGGAATAGCGCAGCCGGTTCCGATAATGGTAAGAAAGTAATTCCGTGAAGACTTGACAGAGAATTGGAACGCAGGAAAATAAATAACATGGCAAACTTGAATTCCAACACCTTTTCCCATGAAGTCCGGTCGGATCTTCAGGCGGTCCTACACCATCTTGTATCCGGAAGGCCCCTCGATGAGCAATTGTTACACCGGGTCACGGAACGATCCAGGAAAGCCCAAGAGGACCTGGTGCGGAAGTTCGGCGTTCGCGAGATTGCGGTGGACTTGATCCGTGAAGGCCGCGAGGAAGAATGAAATACGTTTTGGATTCCAACGTGGCCTTGAAGTGGGTTCTGGCCGAGCCGGACTCTGCCGCGGCCAGGGGCCTCCGGGACGACTTCCGCAACGGGGTTCATGAGTTACTCGCCCCAGACGTTTTCCCCGTCGAAGTCGCCCATGCTTTGACCAGGGCCGAAAGGCAAGGGCGGATCGCGGTGGGAGACAGCGAAATCTTTCTCGCCGACGTACTCACTACCAGTCCTGCGCTTCACCTCTATCTCCCCCTCCTCCAGCGGGCAACGGAAATCTCGTCATCCATGCGGGTCGGGGTTTACGATTGCCTCTACATCGCTTTGGGCGAGAATGAGAAGTGCGAACTGGTCACCGCCGATGACAGGCTGGTGAAAAACCTGCAAAGCCAGTTCCCTTTCATCCGCTTACTCGCTTCCCTACCATAGTCCCTACTTATAGAATTCAATCTTTGGCGGCGGCAAGTTCCGCAACCGCCGGCGCTCCAGCCAGAACTCCAGGGCCAGGCCGATCAAGGCTAAAAAATGCAACCGAACGAGAAGCTTGAACCAAATGGTGGCTGGGGCGGGTGTAAAAAGCCAATCGATATACCGAATGGCCAGGAAAAAAAAGGAGGCAAAGGTAATTCCCCCGACGATCAGGGCTCGCCAGGGATCCAAACCCGGCGGCGCGGGGATGACCTTTACGGACATTAACGTGGACGGAACCGAGCACGCGAAGGCCAGAATCATAAAGATCAAAAACATAATGATCATGGCATCTGTTCTACTTTCTGCTTGACGACCAAAACCTGCGCTCCAGCCATTGATGGAAACAGTCCCAAAACTAATCCAGGGTAAAAAGGAAAACAAAAAAACGAGCCCCAGACAAATCGGTGCAATCCACGGGACCACATTGGGACTGATGTAAAAAGTGCAGCAGCGCGTTAATTCCCCCGGCGGCAATTGGGCTATCAACGGTGCGGGCGGCGGGGGGGCGGACGGCGGGGGTTCCGGCGCATACGAGGGCGGGGGTGGCGGAGGAGGCGCGGGTTCGGAATAGCCATAAGTCGGCGGTGGTGGCGCTGGGGGCGGAACAGGCCCCGGCGGCGGAGCCGGCCCCGGCGGCGCCGCTCCCGGCAAGGCCGGCGCCTGGAACATGCCATTGCACAACGGGCAGCGCATCAGCTGGCCCGCGAACTGTTCCGGAATATTCAGTTTTTGCTGACAATTGGGACAGAGGAGTTCCATGATATTCGCTCAAAAAGGTTGTGAATACATGCGTCTGTAGTAGGCCGCTCCGCGTGCCTACTACCCTTTGGTCTACCACAATAGAGCGGGGTAAGGGCTGCGCCAATCAAATTTTCAGAAATGCCCGGGGCAAATTGTCTAGTAGATCGCTGGCGATCAGGCTTACCTCGCCCACCTCGCTCTTGGCCAGGTCGCCGGCCAGGCCGTGCAGGTGAACGCCAAGCTGGGCCGCCGCGAAAGTTTCCAGACCCTGGCCCACCAGGGCCGCAATCAGGCCGGTCAAGACGTCGCCCGCGCCGGCGGTGGCCAGGCCGGGATTGCCGGTGGTGTTCTGGAATACGCGCCGGCCGTCCGTCACGATTGTCCCCTGACCCTTGAGGACGACAACCACTCCATGGTTAGCGGCAAAATGGACGGCCAACTCGCCCCGCTGCGCCTGCACGGTGCGGGTTTCGATGTGCAAGAGGCGGGCGAATTCGCCGGGATGGGGCGTCACGATCAGCGGGCCGGCATGCTGGCGTAACCGCTCCGGATGCTCGGCAAAGGCGTTGAGGCCGTCCGCGTCCAGAACCATCGGAAGGGTGATGCGGGCCAGCAGTTTTTCGAGCAGAAAGGCAAGCCCCGGACTTTGGCCCAGGCCCGGGCCGACGGCCAGCACGTCGTGATCCCCGGCCAGACGCAGCAGATGCTCCTCCGCCGACGGCACCAATCGCCCCTCGGCGTCCTGCGGCAAAGCCGCCGTGGTGTAACACGGATTGCCCGCCGCGACGATTGGCAAAATCCCCTCGGGCACCGCGACGCGGACCAAGCCGGCGCCGCCGCGCAGGGCGGCGCTGCCGCACAGCACGGCCGCACCCGACATGCCGCGACTGCCCGCCACCACCAGCACCCGGCCGAAATCCCCCTTGTGGCTGTCCACCCGCCGGGGCGGCAGGCGCGGGATTGCCGTAATTTCTTCCAAGGCCATGATCGTTTCCCGCGATGAGGGACGCAGGTCCAGAGTGTAGTCCTCACGCTCCGCGTGAGGATTCTCGTCACGCGGAGCGTGACGACTACACTGTGGCTCAGCCGCTTTGGGATGTAGAATTAACTACTTGTCAAACACACCGCGTTGTTTCTTGTCCAGATTTCGGATGCGGTCTTCTTCGTTTTTCAATTCGCTGAACCAGCGCTGCCATTCCGCGGGGGTCACGACGGAGACGGTGCGGGTCTCCGTGCGGGCCACAGGGCGGTCGTCGCCCGGCTGGCCGGCATAAACCTCGATGTAGAACTCGATCTGATCGCCCGGTTCGAGGAGGACTTTCTTGCCCTGGTAATACAAATCTGACGTTTGGAAATTGAAGGTGCCGCCGCCACTCTGGCGGCCCAGGATAATTTCCGGATTCGGGGACGGCACGGCATGGAAGTGGACGTCAATGTTGTTGCGAAACCGGCCCAACAGGGGCAAAAACGGACCGGCATCCGCGCTGCCTTTTACTTCGGGCAGGGGCAAGTCGGCAAAGGGTTTATCGCCCACGTCCACGCTGAGGGCGAAAGTTTTTTCGGCGGCCTGTTTCTTATCGGGGAAGCGGTAGTGGATTTCCAGCTCAGTAGTGCCGCTATCCTCGCCCTTGAAGCGAAAAGTGGTGCTTCCCAAGTCGTCGGGTTGCTCCTTCTTGGGAACCCTTACCTCCGGTTCGGCTTGCGTGATGAGCTTGTCCGAATCGATCTTGACAACCTCCCAGCGCGCGCCGTCCTTGGGAGCGCCGTGGAGCCGGATCGTCACCACTTCGCCGCGGGCCAGCTTGAGCGAAGCGCCGTTGTCCTTATCCGTCAGGATCGGCGGCTTGGTGAAGCGATAGCGGAGGTGGGCCTCGCCCAGGCCGAAGGGGCCGCTGCACCTGTAGGCCACCGGAATCGGGTCGCCCGGCTTGATCGGCATGCCGTCCAGAATGTCATCCTCGGTGATCGCCAGCAGGGATATCGCAGGTAGATAAGTCGGCAGCAGACTGACCTGGGGCGTTTCCTCGGGAACAAGCTTGATGGTCCGCTTCGGGCGAGGGTTGTTGCCGAAACCGTACTCGTCGGCGACGGCGATTTCATAGTCGGTCACTTTGGGGTCCAGGGGAAATGAGCCGGTGGCTACTTTGCCCGAGGGGTCGAGGCGCAGCGGCACGGTTTCGCGCTTGTCGCCCAGAAGGTGCAGGGCCGCCACCTTGACGGGTTTTTGCACCTTGACGGTGACCAGGGCGGCGGAGCCGGGAATGCCGACGATGTCGCTGGGTCCCTCGCCCTGGTCGTAGCAGCGCTCGTGATAGTCGCCGCTGCGGAAGAAGGATTTGCCGCGCCGCGGCTTACCGCTAACCGGGCGCACGCCGCACGAGAGGGGCAACTGCACCGTGGCGGTCACCTCCGTGACGATCGGCCGGGGCACCAGGATCACCTCGGAAATTTTCTTGGTCCGGCCATCGCCCAGAGTGGCCTTGTAGGTGAAGTTCACGTTTGAGGGCGGTACCTGAGCAAAATAAATGGCACCGACTTGCGCCTTGGCGACGATGTCCTTTTTGGCGATCTTGTAATGTTGGGTGGGACCGCGAAGGAGCAGATAGTCCGGCGCGTCCTCGACGATCAGCCCGGTGACGTTCAGATCCTGCATTGTCTCTTCGCCCGGTCTTTTCAACTCATTGGCCTGCCCCCGAATCAAGCACTTAATTGCCCAGGTGAATTCTTTGAAGGTCAAGGCGTATCTTTCGTTGGAGGCTGGGTCGTCATTTCCGCCGGGATACACGTGAGCCCAGCCCTCCAGGTTTTCATCAACACCCTTGCCAGTGACCTTGAACTCGAGCAGCACCGGTTCGCCCGCCGGCCAGACTTTCTTGGTATCGCTGACCAAATAAATGTCGCGTGGCACATCCCAGTTCCCTAGCAACTGCCGGGCCAGAAGGATCGGAGCCACGGGAATCAGGATCAAAAGCAGAAGGGAAGCCAGCACCACCGGCCCGCCCAGTGCGGCGCTCCACAAAAAGCGGCGCTGATCGGCCAGGGCGGCAAACGCCGCCCGCTCCGCCTGGCGCTCCGCCTCGCGCGTGACCACGGCGATCAGCTCGGCCGACATGCCCTCGGTACGCGCGCCCGGCTGATTGAGCTGCACCGCCGAGATCAGCCGGTGGCGAAAGCCGGGCATCTTGTCCTCGACCCACAGGGCCAGTTCGGCGTCCGAGGGGCGGCGCAACAGCGGCCAGACCAGCCACCAGAACCCCGTTCCAGCGGCGGCCAGGAGCTGCACCGCGAGCATGGCTACGCGCAGCTCCCACGGCGTTTCTTCGTAGTCGGAGCGGTCGATGACGTAATCGACGGTGCACGCCAGGATCAACAGGACGATCACCACGGTCAGCCAGCGGGCCGCTCCCCAGGCCAGGCGCAGCAGCATTTCGCGGCGCTGAAGTTTGGCCAGTTGATTCAGGATCGTTCGCGGGATCATATTGTATCGTCCTCGTTTAACGATCGCTGGAACAATGTCCATTGGGTTGCGTCGTTGCAATCCGCTTGGCGGTTTCGCGTGAGCCGCATCTAGAGTGAGGATAACGGGAAACCGCCAAGCGGTTGTCCAGACGCAGCGGAAGGACTTTAGTAATCATCGGCGCCATCAACTTAAATCGGAAAACTTCCGCACCAGCCATTCGGCGGTGATTAACACCAGAAACGCCACGAACAGCCACCAGAACAAATCATAAACCACGACCTCTTCCTCGCGCCAGGGATAGGTGGTCGTGCGGGGCGTCAGGGATTCGGGCAGGCGGAACAGGTCTTCCTCGCGGTAAAACGCGCCGCCGCTGGACCGCGCCGCCTGCCGCAAGACGGCCTCGGCCATGCCGGCCTCTTCCAGCTCGTGACGCGGCGGCGTCAGCACGCGGTACGAAAACGACGCCGGCTCCGGATTATTCAAGTGCACGGTGAACTTGCCCGGCTGCGAGTGGTCCAACAGCGCCCAGTATTCGCCGTCGCGGTCGGCCAGGCGGTGCAGCTTGATTTTTTGCCCCTTGTCCTTGCCTTCGCTTTCGAGAACGGCCTCGATCTCGTCATCTTTGCGCGGGTTGAAGTCCTTGTCGAGCAGGCGGGCGAAGACCTTGCCGGGCTAGCCGAGGATGGCTTCGGCGCGTTCCAGGGCCAGCTGCGTACGCTGAGCGTTGTCGCCGAGCAGGTGGGGCAGCCCTAACTGGTAGATGATCTGGCCCCAAAAGCGCGTGTAGTGCTTGTCGGCCACGTTGAAGCGCCAGCGCCAGGTCTCGTCGGTGCCGAAGAACAAGACATGGCCCTTGCCGAAAAATTGCTGCACCACGATCGGCATCGGCTGGTCGCCCATCTTGGCGCGGGGGTTGACCATCAGGGCGGTGGCCCCGGGCCGCAGCTTGACCAGCGGGTAATGCCAGTGGAAGCCGGGCAGGCTCTCCCAGGTCTTGCGGCTCTCCTGGGCGGTGTCGGCCAGCGACAGCATGTCGGCGCGCTCGCCGATGGATGTCAAGGTAGGCGGATATTCCTGGGTGCGCTCGTCGGGGTTGAAGGCGAGCTTGCCGGGCTTGACTTCCACCGGCAGGACCTCGAACAGGGGGCTGGTCTTGTCGTAGCCGCCGGGCAGATGCTGCTTGCCGGCCAGGAAAATGAGGCCGCCGCGATTCTTGACGAACTCCTGGATCCACTCCAGCTGGTCCTTGTTGAGAAAGCCGGCCGGCACGTCGCCGAACAGGATCAGGTTATACTTGGCCTCGAAAAACTTGTCCTTGGCGGTGGGAAACGCGGGCAGAAAGGGCGGGCCTGAGTTCAGCACTTTGGCATCGGCGTTGGCCAACAGGAACTGGACTTCCACGCGGCGATCGCGCTGCAGGGCCGCTTGCAGATACTTGTACTCGAAGCGCGGCGAACCCTCGATGTATAGGACCCTCACTTTCGTGTCGCTCAGACGGACCGGCCGCGTGATGGAGTCCGGCTTCTGGATCTTGTCGTCCTTGAGACGCAGCGTCACCACCAGGTCTTGATGTTCCGAGCGTTCTTTCTGGTCCGGACTTTTTCGCGGCGTGAAGGACACCAGGTCGCGCAGGTCTTCTCCCAGGCGCAGGGGGGCGTCCTTTTTGAGGACTTCCTTACCGTCCACGAGGAGTGGGATCGGCACGCCGCCGAGAGTGACGGAGATTTCGACGGTCCCCTTCTTGAATCCCTGGGCTCGCCAGCGCACCGGAATGTGTGCCGTGTCGTCGTAAAAAAGGGTGTCGGGAGAGGCGACTTCGCGGAGCTGCAAGCTGCCCCCCTCCGGCGTGCCGGCGCCGTAAATGTGCAGCGGCACCCCGGCCTGGCCGCACTGTGTCGCCACCTCCGCCAGGCGATATTTGCTGGCGTTATCCAGGCCGTCCGTCAGGACGACTATGGCGGCGGGAAGCTCGCCGCCTTCTTTTTTCGTCAAGATGTCGTGAATGGCGTCGGCCAGATTGGTCGAGGCCTCGGTGGCATTCAGCGCTTTGAGGAGCCACTTGACGGGATCGTGGCGGGCGACTTCTTCCTGGGACGCGGAAGGGCCGTGCAAGCTGGCCCCGAACAGGAACGGCCGCACCGGTCCCACCTTGGCCAGAGCCTGCCCCAAGTCGAGTTCCTTGTGCTCCAAGACGGCCCGCGCCAGCTCGAGTCGGCTTGGGTCCTTGGTGGTACTGTCCGGCAGCTTGGCCTTGTCGAGGGCGGTTTGCAATGGCACCAATCCCTTGGCGATGGCCACGCGCGCCTTGTCGGCTGGCAGCAGCCGCCGGTCGGCCTGCTTCATACTCTGGCTGTTGTCCACCAGCAGGATTACCCGGTGCCCCTTGACATTCTCCCCGGTGCGTTCCAGCTTTTCCTCGACGAACGGCCCCAAAAGCAATATCAGAAGGGCGGCGAATACGGCGGTGCGAAGGAGAGCGAGGACGGTTTTGACGGCCACATGAACGTGGCCGCGCTCGAAAAGGTACAACACCAGCGCCGCTGCCGCCAGCACGGACCCAAGGGCAATCGCCTGCCACACTTCCAGCGGCCCGCGAAGGACGATTTCCCGTGTCAGGATGGTTTGACTCACAAC
>CAZFGM010000257.1:0-9280 GCA_964518515.1 uncultured Alcaligenaceae bacterium
CGGGCCGTCCGCGACCTTGAAGCATTCACTCAAGAAAGGTCCCAGAAAGGTTGGGAAGGGGACGATATTAGCATCCAAAAGGAATGCGAGTTGCTCCGCCGCGAAGCCGAGGCCACGTTGAAAATAAAACTACCTCCCAAGAAGTAAACATCTCGAGCAAAGATCGTTCTTGATGGCCGGGAAGAGTCAACCGATCTCGAAGGTCGCGCTCGCCGGAGGCGAGCGGTGCAACTAAACTGATTGTATGACACGACCCACGGAACAAACGCCCGCCTTTTTCCGCGACCTTCAGGACCGCCTCTGCGCCGGCCTGGAAGCGGTTGACGGCGGCGGCCGGTTTCGCGAGGACCTGTGGCAGCGCGCCGGCGGCGGCGGCGGGCGAACGCGCATCCTGGTCGAGGGGGGGGTGTTCGAGAAAGCGGGCGTCAATTTTTCCGACGTCTTCGGCGAGTTTTCCGAGGAGTTTGCCGCCCAGGTTCCGGGCGAGGGACGCGATTTCACCGCCGCGGGCATCTCGCTGGTCCTGCATCCGCGCAATCCGCACGTGCCGACGGTGCACGCCAACTTCCGCTTTCTCACCAAGGGAACGAAGCAGTGGTTCGGTGGCGGGTCGGACCTGACGCCGTATTATCCCGTGCGCGAAGACGTCATCCATTTTCATCGCGCGTGGAGAGCGGTGTGCAGCCGGCACGGGCCGCCGGTCGATTACGCCCGCTTCAAGAAATGGTGCGACGACTATTTCCATCTGCCGCATCGCGGCGAGGCGCGCGGCGTCGGCGGCATTTTCTTCGACTATCTCGAAGGCGATTTCGATCCGCTGTTCGCCTTCGTCCAGGATTGCGGCAATGCCTTTCTGGAGGCCTATGTGCCGATCGTCCGCCGCGGCAAGGACCTGGCCTACACGGTCGAGCAGCGGGCCTTTCAGGAATTTCGCCGCGGCCGCTACGTCGAGTTCAACCTCCTCTACGATCGCGGCACGCTATTCGGTTTGAAGACCGGCGGCCGCGTGGAATCGATCCTGATGTCACTGCCGCCCGTGGTCCGCTGGCATTATGATTATCGGCTGGAACCGGGGTCGCAGGAAGCGGAGTTGTATGAGTTCTTGAAGCCGCGCGATTGGGCGGCGGAAGATGACAGGATGAAGGGATGACAGGATGACAGGATGACAGGATGAAGGGATGACAATACAAACCTTCGAGGACAAAAATGCAAACCCAAAAAGTCGCTCTCGTCACCGGTTCCGCCACCGGCATCGGCCGCGCCGTCGCCGTGCGCTTCGCCAGGGAAGGCCTGGCGGTGGCCGTCAACTACTCGCGCTCGGCAAAAGAGGCCGAGGAGACTCTGGCCCTGGTCAAAAAACGCGGCGTGCCGGCCATCCTGTGCCAGGCCAATGTCGCCGACGAGGCGGCGGTCAAAACCATGGTGGGCCGTTGCCACAAGGAGCTGGGCGGCCTGGACGTTCTGGTGAACAACGCCGGCATGACCCGGTTCATCGATCACAAAAACCTGGCCGCCCTGACCAATGACGTGTGGGATGAAATCCTGGGCGTGAATTTGAAAGGCGCCTTTTTCTGTTGCCGGGAAGCCCTGCCCTTGCTCGAAGAGCGGCAAGGGTGCATCGTCAACGTGACGAGTGTTGCCGGTTTGCAGGGGCACGGCAGCTCGATCCCTTATGCGGCGAGCAAGGCGGCGGTGAACTGTATGACCAAATCGCTGGCGCGGGCGTTTGGCCCCAAGGTGCGCGTGAACGCCGTCGCCCCCGGTCCGGTGTTGACCCGCTGGCTGGCCGATCACATGGATGCGGTGGAAAAGGCGATCCAGGTCACGCCCCTGGGCCGGGCCGCCGATCCCGAGGACATTGCCGACGCCGTCTGCTTTCTGGCCCTGGGAACTACTCTCATGACCGGCCAGGTGGTGGTCGTGGACGGCGGACGCACAATGTAAGGCTATTTGCGATGGCGGATTTTGGCGCGCATGCGGCGTTTTTTTCGTCCCACTTTGCGCCGGCCCGATCCGCGACGACGACTACCCATGAAATATCTCCGGCGGAAAAAGCACTTGCTCAAAGGCGGCATTATAACCATTTCCCCGGCAACGACAAGCAACCCCCCCTAACCCGGATAATTCACCGCAGAGTACGCAGAGAACGCAGAGGAAAGAAATGCCGGCGGGATTCTTTTCCGCGAAAAAACAATCTCCATCGGGTAGATACTGGGCACGGCCAAGAATGATTCTTTCGGCGCGCGGCGGGCCTTTTCCCCGCCGCGATAAACCCGGCGGCGCGCTGTCGCAACCATCCCCTCTCCGGTCCCCGAGTCTCCGACTCGCCAACCAACTGAACTGGTTCCTAATTCCTCTTTTTGCTATATCTCCGCCGCGACGGGGAGGAAGTCCCGCGGGGGGTGAATGGCCCCCTTTCGTCAATCCTCCCATCTTCTTCGGAGGGTTTCATGGCACGCACATGGCATCTTACGGTTCTAGGCGTTTTCTTTTGTACTTCGCCCAGTTTCGCGCAAAACACCGGCCTGCGTTTCCAATGGCGGGCCGGCCAGGCCCTCAACTACCGCGTCGAACATCAAACCACCGTCTCGGAAGTCGTTGGCGGCAACAAGCTCGACATGATTTCAGAACTCACCCTCCACAAGCGCTGGGACGTTTCCGACGTCGATGCCAAGGGGGTGGCTACCCTCAAGCTGACCCTGGTCGCCATGCGCAACAAGCAAAGCCGGCCCAGCGGCGAAACCGTGCTGTTCGACTCGGCCAATCCGGAGAAAAGCACCCCCGAGCTGCGCGAGCAAATGAGCAAGTTCATCGGCCGGACCCTGGCCGTGCTCCGCGTCGATGGCCAGGGCAAAGTCGTCGAGGTCAAGCAAGGCCAGGCCTCGCGCTACGACAGCGAGCCGCCTTTCACGCTGCGCCTGCCGGAACAAGCCGTCAACTTGGGCCAGGCTTGGGAACGCAAGTACGAAATCACCCTCGACCCGCCTCTGGGCACGGGCGAGAAATACCAGGCCAGCCAGCGCTACCGCCTGACCAAGGCGGACAACGGCCTGGCCGCCATCCAGTTGACCACCACGCTGAAAACCCAGCCCGACGGCCCGGCCGACCGCATCCCGCTCTTGCAAAAACAACCCGAGGGGGAAATCCTTTTCAACAGCGCCGCCGGCCGCGTCGAGAGCGTCAACCTGCGCATCGAAAAGTCTCTGGAAGGTCATCAAGGCCAGGGCAGCAGTTACCGCTTTTCCAGCACGTACAAGGAACAGTACGTGGGCGGGAAGTGAGTGTTTACCTTTTGCTCCCGCATGATGTTAACTACCGACCAGTTCGCGGCCATCTGCGTAGCTCACCCCCCTCGCTGGAAGGACATCAACGACGCGGACAATGACATCGCCCAGAAACTGCAGCGCGATCCGTTGCAGTACAGCCAGCCCGTTTCTGAAGGTCTCCGACGCATCATTTCCGACCCCTTGGTTATCTTTTTTTCAATCGACGGCAACCAGGTGACTGTTGAAGCCGTTGGCTGGATAGGGTGAGGGACATGAACGCGGATTTTGAGGGTGCAGTAGCCTTGGCTTTGCCGGCACGACATGATGGCGGAATAAATTTTTCGTAACCCTTCAGCCGGTTTGGCGCCAAAACTAATCACGAAAGCCCTAAGGATCGAAAACCCGAAACCAATAGAGGGAAGAACGGACAAGAAAACATTCTCCCTTTTTCGCTTTCGTCTTTTCTTGATTTCGTGATTCCCTTCTTACCACTTCCAAAGAATCGTGAAAGTCGTTGCCGTCCGTTTTTCCCATCCCTGAACGGTTACAATCTTTTTTCTTTCGCCGGTCCTTTCTTCCGGATACATTGCCTGCATAGGCTTTTTCCGGAGGAACCACCATGCGACCCGCCGCCTTCTGCCTTTTCCTGTCAGGCCTTTGGGCCTTCTTCACCGTTCCCCTCCGCGCGGACGACCCGCCCGCCAAGTACGCTCAGGCCATCAAGGTCCTCGACCGCTGGCTGGAAAAAGAAGTCGCGCTTAAACACATTCCGGCGCTATCCATCGCCCTGGTGGACGACCAGACCATCGTCTGGGCCAAGGGGTTCGGCTTTGAAAACCCGCATAAAAAAACGCCGGCAACGCCCCATACCCTGTACCGCGTCGGCTCGGTTTCGAAACCCTTCACCGCCCTCTTGCTCATGCTCTTTGTCGAACTGGGCCTGATCGATCTGGACCTTCCCATCCAGGAATACTTGCCGGAATTCCAGCCGATCAACAAGACCGGCAAGAACATCACGCTGCGGCAAATCCTGTCCCACCGCTCCGGCCTGGTGCGCGAGTCGCCGGTCGGCAATTATTTCGACGCCGCCAAACCTTCGCTGGCCGACACCGTCAAGAGCCTCAACAAGACCGAGCTGGTCTACGTTCCCGAAACCAAGACCAGCTATTCCAACGCCGCCCTGGCCACCGCCGGCTACGTCCTGGAGCGCACGCAAAAAGCAGCCTTCCCCAAACTTATCCAGCGCAAGCTGCTCGACCCGCTCGACATGAAGGACAGCAGCTTCGACCCGTCTGGGGAGCAGCGCAAAAGGGTTGCCAAGGCGCAGATGTGGACCTATCACGGCCGGGAGTTTCCCGCGCCGGTTTGGGACCTGGGCATGGCGCCGGCCGGCAGTCTGTATTCCTCGGTGACCGATCAGGCCAAGTTCCTGCGTTTCCTGTTCGCCGGCGGCAAGGGACCGCGCGGCCCGATCCTGAAGCGGGAGTCCCTGGAAAAAATGTGGACCATGCAATTCGCCCAGAAAGGCGACAAGGCGGGTTTCGGCCTGGGATTTTTCGTGTCGGAGTTCGAAGGTCGCCGCGCCATCGGCCACGGCGGCGCCGTCTACGGCTTCGCCACGCAACTGACCGCCTTGCCCGACGACAAGCTCGGCGTCATCGTCTGCGCCTCGAAGGACGTGGCCAATGCGGTCACCGGACGCGTCGCCGGCGTCGCCCTGCGCCACCTGCTGGCGGTCCGCGCGGGCAAACCCCTGCCGGCCATCGAGGAAACTACCCCCGTGGACCGCGACCTGGCCCGCCGGCTCGCCGGCCGTTACCGGGCCGCCGACAAGACCCTTGAGTTGTATCAGCGCGCCGGCCGGCTGTGGATTTTTCCCCACCGCGGCGGCCTGCGCATCGAGCTGCGCCAGCTCGCCAAGGACCTGATCTTCGACGACCTGCACGGCTTCGGGCAAAGACTGACCCCCGACGGCGATTCCCTGAAGTTCGGCAAAGAAATATACAAGCGGGTGAAAACTCCCTTGCCGAAACTCGTTCCGCCCAAATGGGCCGGCTTGATCGGCGAATACGGCCCCGATCACAACATCCTGTACATTTTGGAAAAAGACGGCCAGCTCCACGCCTTGATCGAGTGGGTGTTTCTCTATCCCCTTGAGGAGGTTTCCGCGAACGTCTTCAAGTTCCCCGAGTACGGGTTATATCACGGCGACAAGGTGGTTTTCACCCGCGACAAATCGGGCCGGGCCACGCAGGTCGATGCCGCCAGCGTCCTGTTCCAGCGGCGGCCCTTGCTGGCCGAGGGCGAAACCTTCAAAATCAAGCCGGCCCGGCCCATCGCCGACCTGCGCAAGGAAGCCCTGGCCGCTGCGCCCCCGCCCGAGAAAAACGTGTTCTTCCGCAAGCCCGATCTGGTCGATCTGACCAAGCTCGACGCAACGATCAAGCTCGATATTCGCTATGCCGGCGACAACAATTTTCTCGGCACGCCGTTTTACACGTCGGCGCGGGCCTTCCTGCAGCGCCCGGCCGCCGAGGCCCTGGTCCGGGTGCACAAAAAACTGGCCGGCCAGGGTTACGGCCTTGTCATCCACGACGCTTACCGTCCCTGGCACGTGACGCGCATGTTCTGGGATGCCACGGCGGATAAATACCGGCATTTCGTCGCCGATCCCACCACGGGCTCGCGGCACAACCGCGGCTGCGCCGTCGATTTGACCCTCTACGATCGCAAGACCGGAAAGGCGGTGTCCATGCCCGGCGGCTACGATGAGTTTTCCGACCGCTCCTATCCGGATTACCTGGGCGGCACTTCCCGGCAGCGCTGGCACCGCGACCTGTTACGCCACGCCATGGAAGAGGAAGGCTTTACGGTCTATGAAGCCGAATGGTGGCATTTCGATTACCGCGACTGGCGGCAGTATGCCTTGATGAATTTGCGGTTCGAGGAGGTGAAGTAGCCATGCGGGGGAAAGAGGTTGCGGGGAATCATGCGGAGAGAAAGCCTTGTTGTTTTCCCCAAGCGATCCAGGCCTGGGCCATGTGGGGACCTTGCCGGCCGCTTCCGGTGGAACGGGGTTTTCTTCGGTGATGCCTCCAGGGCCCAAAACCACTGATGGGGCTCCTGTTGCAATTCCTCCAGGTTCAATGGGACGGCGGGCAAACCCATGCCAATGATGCGCTGGTAGGGTCCGAGCATGGCCACTGGCGCTGTGTTTATCGCGCCTGCTCTTTCCATTCCTTGGCCAAACGCTGAAAGCCTTTCCGCAGGTTGACTGCGGCGGGGTTTTTCACCCCTTCGGGCCGTTTTTGCGACAAAAAGTTGTCGCAAACTGATAATCAAAAATTGCCAATTACCGATTACCAATTGCCAATTACCAATTGGAATACCTTGCCAATTGGAAAAATCGGGTTGAATCCTTTCCAAAATTGGCATTTGGCAAATTGGCAATTGGCATTTTTTCATCTGCCCCGAAAGGGACCACTACCCGGAAGAAGCATACCGGCTACCCCGTAAACCGCCCGGTGTAGGCGAAATCGATGGCCAGGGCCGTGGCCAGGGCGGTCACGTCCATGACCTTGGCGGCCAGTTCTTGGCGGCGGAAGAACAGGCCCAGCGCCTCGGCCCGATCCTCCAGTTTGGAGAGCAGGGTACCCGACTCTTCCTCGTCCAGACCGGACCAGCGCGACACGCGATTGAGTAGGTGCTCGTGATGCTTGCGCAGTAAATCGACCGCCGGCGTCAGGGTGCGGCCGCCCACGGGGGGAAAGATTTCCTGCAGCTTGTCGTCCACGTAGCCCTGGGCGGCCTCGCGATAGCGCTCGGCCCTTTGACCGTAGTGTTCGGCCAGCAGCATGTCCATGGTTTCGACCGGGGTGCACAACGGACCGGTGGTCACGCGCGGGTTCTCGTCGCGCAGTTCCTGCATGAGCTTGTGCACGAATTGGAGTTTTCGCAAGGCCGGCCAGTTGCGGTAGCGATAGCGCCAGCCCGACCGCGGCGTCAGCCAGACGGCGAAGGTCTCGGCAAAGTCCTCGTCCGGATGTTTCTGGGCGTAGGTCTTGCCGTAGCGGTGGTGCACGATGTGCCGGACAAACTGGCGGCTGAACGGATCGGGACGGAAGTTATCGCGGTAGGGCTTGTGAAAGGCGCCGAACAACTCGATCCATTGCGGCTGCTTGTACAGGCGATAGGCGTAATTGACGGCGTGGCCCGCCTCGTGCCGCAGCAGCATCTTGACGATCTGCGGCGTCTCGATCTCGCCGGTCTGCTCTTCCTCGATCTTTTGCAGGCGGCGGTCCAGAAGATAAAACGGAATGCCGATCACCGGCACTTCGTTGGGACAACCCCACGAATCGGTGGCGTACACTTCCGGGTGGAATTGCAATCCCTTGCTTTCCAGCTCGCGGTACAAACGGTGTATGAGCGACTCGACCGGGGACCCTTCCAGTTGCAGCCCCAGGTCGCAAATGGGCGTATTGAGCAGTTCGTAGCGAACGGTTTCCCACCCGTTCACCAATCTTTGGGCTCGTACGGCAGGCATAACCCACCCAAATCTGGCCCTGGGCCAGGATGAATTCTTCGAGGGGAATCCTCAGGTCAAAGGCATGCCTAAACGAACGTTTAGGAAAATCCCCGAGGAAATCAGAGATTTCAAAATCTATTCTATTGGGTCCCCCCCAGGAAATTGAAAGGCCAAAACAGCGATTTGACCACAAGAGTTGAATAGGAAATGGTTTGCGCCATAAAAGAAACTTTTTTATTTTTGAGATATAACAGGTGGCTTGTTTTAAGCTATTGTTGGATAACAAGTTATTGAAAAAAATAAAAACCAACTGCGGATTTGATTGAGGTAACTTTTTCACCCGTTTTGCCCATTTTGGTTAACTTGTGGAACTATGACACACGGGGCGTTTACTCGCGTCAGGCCACTTTACCCCTTGGCGTGAGTGACCGATCACACAACTCCCTGTTGTTATTTATCTTGCGACACGAACAAGGTAAACATTCGCCGAACCCGTTTTGAATCCTGCCCAACTTGACCAGGCTAACAGATTTGTTTTGCGTAAAGCATTTATTGGATTATCTTTGTGACAATGTTCTCCATCTAGCCCAACGGGTTCGGCGAATGTTTACCGAACAAGCCCACTGAAAGTGTTGCCGTTGGCCAGGCGCTGGCATTTGAGCTGATTATTGACCTTGCATTCCCACAGGAGGGCCAAGGCGACGCGGAGGCGGACCGTGGGTTCGGAATCTTGCAGAAGCCGGCGGACGGACGGCCGGTGTCCGCGGGCATCGCTTTGGCAGAGGATTTCCGCCCCGATGGCGCGGCGCAGGGGGACCTTGTCGGCCAGAGCGGCCGCCAGGGCCGGGTCCGCCTTGCCGTCACGCCAGGTCACGTCGGCCAGGGCGTCGCGGATTTCGCCGCCAAGCGCCTCGGCTTCCGACACAGGGTAATACGCCAGGAGCGCCTCGACCGCGCCCGGCGGCTTGCGGTTCGCCAGTAGGCGGGCCGCGGCGGTGGGAAGGGCGGCCCGCGCCGGGCCTTCCAGCCATTGCAAGCAATGTTTGATTCGCTCCATGGTGCCGGCGGGCAGTTTCTTTTTGTTTTTGAGGACTTCGTGGAGATAGGTCAAAGATGCCGGCCCGATCGCCACCAGCTGGACGGCGGCTTTCTCCGCCAGGGCGGGATTCCCCAGTTCGTGGACCAGATAGGCAAGACGACCTCGATCCGCGCCCGCGGCGCGGCGGTGAAAGAATTCCACCAGCGCCGGCCCGCCGGTCCCCTGGCCCGCGGCCTGGAGCAATTTTTCGTCGGCGGCAATCTGCTCCGCGTCGGCCCCCGCGACGAATGCCGCGGACCCGACCAGGAAAAGAATCGGCAGTGCACCACGCCAAGGCATCATGATTTTTCCTCGGGCATCGCTGGTGACCTGCAAGTTCCCATTTGAATAAGGATCTACGCTTCTTCCGGGACCCTGCCCGGAAGAAATGGCCCCTTTCGGGGCAGGTGA
>CAZFGM010000258.1:0-1859 GCA_964518515.1 uncultured Alcaligenaceae bacterium
CACATGCCCCCCATCTACCTCGATTACAACGCCACCACTCCCCTAGATCCCGCTGTTATCGAGGCCATGTTGCCGTATCTGCGCGATCACTTCGGCAATCCATCGAGCACGCATGAGTACGGCAAGAAGGCCCACGACGCCGTGGAACACGCGCGCGGGCAAGTGGCGGCTCTCCTGGGGGCGCAGCCAGACGAGATTGTTTTCACCGGCGGCGGCAGCGAGGCCAGCAATCACGCCCTCAAGGGGGCGGTGTTCGCCAAGCTGCACGGCTTTTTCGGCCGCTGGGCCAAAGGCGCCCACATCATCACCAGCACCATCGAGCATCCGGCGACTTTGCAGCCGTGCGAGTTCCTGCGCCGGCTCGGCTGCACTATCACCCAGGTTGGCGTGGATCGCCACGGCCTGGTCGATGTCGAGGCCATCGGCAAGGCCCTGAGCCGCTCGACCACCATTGTGAGCATCATGCACGCGAATAATGAAGTGGGCACGATGCAGCCGATTCGCCGGATCGCCGACTTGACCCACCAGTACAAGGCCCTGATGCACACCGACGCGGCCCAGTCGATCGGCAAGGTGGAGGTCAACGTCAACGACCTGGGCGTGGACCTGCTCACCCTGGCGGGGCACAAGCTGTATGCGCCCAAGGGCATCGGCGTTTTGTACGTGCGCCACGGGGTTAAACTGGAGCCGTTCATTCACGGCGCGGGCCATGAAGGCGGCCGCCGGGCGGGCACGGAAAACGTCCCGTATATCGTGGCCCTGGGCAAGGCCTGTGAATTGGCCGGCCACAACCTGGACCAGACCACGCGGCGTTTGCAGGCTCTGCGCGATCGCCTCTGGGACCGGCTGCGGGCCGGCCTGGGGGACCGGGTCGTCCTCAACGGCCACCCGGAAAAGCGCTTGCCGAATACGCTGAACGTGAATTTCGTCGACCACATCGGCGCCGACCTATTGCAGAAAGTGCTGGAAATCGCCGCCTCGACCGGCTCGGCCTGCCACGAGGGCCACGTCACCCTGTCGCCGGTCTTGAAGGCGATGGGCGTGCCGAGCAGCCTGGGACGCGGCGCGGTCCGCCTGAGCGTGGGCCGCTTCACCACCGAGGAAGAAATCGATCGCGCCGCCGCGGCCCTGGTGCAAGGGGCGCAACTTGGGCTATAACGAATTCTTGCTTCTCACGGCGTCTACTCGACGAAGTGAACTCGGTCGTACACCTCTGCCAACTTCAATGTGCATTGAATCGAGGCGATGACGACGCTGGCCTCCAGGCCCGTGGTGCGGCGGTAAGACCAGGTTCCGTCGGCTTGGCGGGAATAATGCTCGATTTGCGGCCGATCCTGGGAGACAAGCAAGTAGTCCGTGAGACTTGGGTTCCAGGATTGCAAACGTGTGAATTTCTCGCCGCGGTCGAACGCTTCGGTGCTCTCCGACAGGACCTCCATGATCACCTTGGGATTGAGAACAATATCTTTGAGGGCATCGTGGTACTCCGGCTCGCCGCAGATGACCAGGATATCGGGATAGGAAAACAAGCAGCGCGAGGTCTCCCCGGCAGTAAGAGTCGGTCCGCTGCGCACTTTGGTGTCCTTGGTGCGCACGCGGCATGGCGTGCCTTTCAGTTGATTACCCAACGCGACGACGATGTTCACGGAGACGTCCCCGTGCGCATCGCTCTCGCCGGCCATGGCGTAGATTTCGCCATCGCGATAATAGTGACGCTCTTCGGCGGCTCGCTCGATCTTCAAATACTGGTCAATCGTGTAAGCGAACTTCGATTTCGCTTTGGGTAAACCCATTTCACAGCCTCCCAGAATCTTGCCTGGGGCAACCGTGATATTATATGGTCTCCTGGAGAAAGAAGC
>CAZFGM010000258.1:1959-9271 GCA_964518515.1 uncultured Alcaligenaceae bacterium
CCAGAATCTTGCCTGGGGCAACCGTGATATTATATGGTCTCCTGGAGAAAGAAGCGCTAGACCAATGCGGGTATCGGCTAAATGTATCTTACCCGTGTGGAAGACTGGAGAGCTTTTCCCTCACCACTTTCTACGGCGGCGGGGCCTGGGATTTTTCCCGCCCCTCGATGATGGCTTCCAGGGTCACCAGCGTGCTTTCATTATCGAGATCGGTGCGAATGCGGATCTGGCGGCGGAGCTCGCCGGGCTGCTTGGCCTCGAGGTGGAAGACGAGGATATGGGTTTCCTGGGCCAGGGCGGGCAGCTCGACCTTGAGGCCGTCGCCGTGGCCCTCGATGCCGGTGATGCGGAAGGCGCGGCTGCCGCGCACGAATACTCGCACCGTCTTGGTCTCGCCGACCTTGAGGACCTTCAGGTCCACGACGGGTGGCGCCACGGTCAGGCTGGCTTGAATCTTGCCATCCACGGCCACGGTGAGCACCGGACTGGCGGGGTCATTGGTCTTCAAAACCAGCTCTTGCTTGAACGGTCCGGCGGGAGCGTCGGCCTTGAGTTTGAGAGTCAGGCGATAGCCCACCTTGCCGGGCACGGCCGGTTGGAGGAAGCGGCGGGGTTGGCTGGGGATGCGATACAATTCCTCGGCGGTGATGGCAAACGGGGCGGCGGCGCTTTTGACGATTTCGGAAAGCCGCCAGTCGAGGTCGCCGGCGTACTCCACTTCGAGGGCTTGCGTCGGCGTTTGCCCGCGGCCGACGACGCCAAAGTTGACCGAGCCGGGATTGAAGGTCACGTCCTTGCGCGCGTTGGCCTGCACGGTCAGCGTGGCGGTCGAGACGAACTGCGGGCCCACCCGCACGTAAATGTTGATGACTTTGGGCCCATCGAAGCGGCTGGCGTCCATGAGGATGTGCAGTTCTCCCTTTTCGTTGGGCTGCAGGGTTTTTTTGCTAAGGGTGTAGGTCAGGCAGGCGCTGCACGTGGGCCGGACCTCGGTGATGTCGAGGGGGACCTTGTAGATGTTTTTCATCTTGAAGGTGTGCTTGAGCTGGGCGCCCTTGGGGCAGGTGCCGAAGTCGCGGCTGCGGGCGGCCGGATCGCTCGGGCCGTCGTCGGCGTTTTCGAACAGCTTGTTGGCCCATTCGGTCTGCGCCGCCGCCGGACTCGCTGCCAGGGTCAAGGCCACCAGCGCCCACACCGCGCGTTTCATTGCTCTTCCCTTTCCGGATCAAAACACCCAGGAGTTCCGATTTCTACATCCCGCGGGCAAATTGATTCATTGTGGGGCAGGCATTCTTGCCTGCCAGGCAGACAGGAATGTCTGCCCCACGTCTCAATCCTTCCCGCGTCAAGTATCCCTGCGTGGGAAATTCTAACCAACCGGACCGGATTGGTGAAGGCGGAGTTTGTGCTTGCTCTGGAAGTCGTTGCCGGTTTTGATACGTACAACCGTCAAAACCCCCACTCTGGAGAACCTGGCATGCCTGCAAACTTTTCCCAAGCCGCCAAGTCCGCCCTGATTGAGGAGTTGGAACAACTCCGCGACGCCGTCAACCAAGTGGCCGAGCCCCTGACGGACGCCGAACTCTGGACCAAGCCGGTGGACCCTGGCAATTCCATCGGCCATTTGCTCCTGCATTTGACAGGAAACTTGAACCACTTTGTCGGCGCGCAATTGGGCAAGACCGGGTATGTGCGCAATCGGGAAAAAGAGTTTACCGAAACGCTGCCGCCGTCGCGCGACCAGCTCTTGGCCGGCCTCGATGCGGCGGTGGCTACCTTTCGACGGGTGGTCGATGGGCTGACCGAGGACCAGCTCCTGGCGGCGCATCCGGAAGCCCGCCTGGGCAGCGTCTTCAAGGCGCTGGTGCACCTGGTGGGCCACTTCGCCATCCATCGGGGGCAGATGTCGTATCTGGTGCGGCTGGTGAAGAGGGAGCCATAGGGGGTAGATTCCTGGTAAATCAATTTCTATGAGTTGCGTGGCCGCCGCTCGCTTGGCGGTTTCGCGGAACCAGCATCCTTGGATACGACTTCATGCACACAGGATGCTGTTCGCGCGAAACCGCCGAGCGAGGTTTTTTTACGCAACCCATGTGACATTGTTTTCCAGGAAGCGATAGCCGCCGGGCCTTGTTCCCGCGACAAAGATTTGCTGGAAACGATGAAGTTCACCTCCCGTACCCCCTTCCGTTCCAACTCCACGGTTTTCTCCACCTCCAGAGGCGCCGCGAAGGTGACGCGGGTGATCAGACTGGATTCCGGATCGCGGTCCTGGCGCGTCACGTGCCAGTTCGGCATCCAGCAAACCACCTGGCATTTTCCGGGCGGCACCTGCGAAAGGTGAAAGCGGCCTTGCGAATCGGTACGGGCGAAATATGGGTGATCGTCCACCAGAAGATAGGCCCGCATCCAGGGGTATCCCGCCGCGCTTTTCAGCTCGACCACGCCCTGGTCCGGGAAACGCCGCGACGTGAGCTGATCGCGCTCGACAAAGCGCAGCGAAAAGAAGGAAGCCCCGCGAACCTCCAGGGCATGAAATAAGGCATCGCGGGAGACGAAATCCACCGCCTCGCCGCGGCGGACAAAGCCCACGCGGGATACCGTTGCTCCCTGGCAGACGTGCAAGTCCAGCTCGCGCATCTCGACGCGCGCGGCCGGATGATCCCAGGGGCGGGCCTTGTCGGCGGCGACCCCGCGCAGGAAGATGACGGCGTTGCCTACGCCCCGCGTTTTGCGATCGACCACGGGCAGATTCGGGTTAGGGCAGCTTTTTCCGGGAGCGACCGCAGGCATGGCCCGCATGGGCCAGGGGTCCGCGGCGGGGAAATCGCCGTCCCAGATTACCGTTCCGGAAATAGTCCCCGCCGTGGCGGGATCAAAGCGGCTGGGCGCGGCGGGTGGATTCGGAGGAGGAACTCCGGCCTGGGGCCGGGCGTCGCCGCAGCCGGCCAGCAGAAGCAAACTCACCAATCCGGTCCCCGCCTGGAAAACACATCCGTGCATGATACAACGTCCTTGTCCTGGGGCCAGCGTAGGACGGATTTTCAATCCGTCCCCCACGGCAACCGGACGGATTAAAAATCCGTCCTACGGTTTACCTGTCCCGACGGGATAACCCGCCGGCTCGTTGCCTGTTCTTTCACGAGGTCTTTCCATGCCCGCCGTTGCCAGCAAAGGCTACCTGATCAAGCGCCTGCAAGAAGCCCCCACGGTGCCCTGCCCGTGCGGCCAAAGCACCCGGCCGTTGACCCGCGCCGACACCCCCGTGTGTAACTTTCACATTACCTTCATTACCGACTCGGTGAAACATTACCACAAAGAATGCACTGAGGTTTACTACATTCTCGATGGGTGTGGCAAGATGGAATTGAATGACGACGTGGTGGACGTGGAACCAGGAACGGTGGTGTACATCGAACCGTACACCGCCCACCGCTTGTTTAGCGCCGCTGGGGTGCGAACCATCGTCCTGGGCGTGCCGGCCCTGAAGCCGGAGGATGAGTATTTTGTGCAATAGACACGAGCGGCGGAGTTCATCTCCGCCGTGCGAGTTCGTACCGCCGGGATAAACCCGTACCGGGATAACTCGTACCGCCGGGATAAACCCGGCGGCTCGTCCGCGCATTATTCATTTCGGGCCGGCCTGCTTCTTTTTCTCCTCGTACTTCGGCTTCAGCTCCAGGTAGACCGCACGTAGCGGGGCGTTGGCCATGAGCTGCAAATCCTCGCGAATCCTCGGGGCCACGAGGGTCCAGCCTTCCGGATTGGCGGAGTATTCCAGGCGCAGCAGATATTCAGCGGCGACGGTCAAGTACTTTTTATCATTGCCGGCTTTCTTGACCTTGTCCTCCTGGCTGTACTTGAACCAGCAATAGGCGTGGCGGTAGTAGGCCGTGAAGTACAATTCCTTCAAACGCTGATCGCTGACCAGAAGTTTGGGCGGGATGTTCGTCATAAATTTGGCCCACTGGTTGATGGCCGCTCCCCAGGTCTTGTTATCTTCGAGGAGGTAGTTGAGCTCCATTTCGGCGAAGACGGTGCCGCGGGCGGTGGGATGGGTCTTGTAGCGGGTCAGGACCTTGTGGGCCTCCTTGAAATCCTTGCTCAGGCGGAGTTGTTGGCCGAGCTTGAGCTGGGCGTGCCAGTACAGGCCGGCCTTCTGTTCGATTTTCTCCAGCTTGTCTTTTTCCATGCCCTCGATCTTTTCCTCGATGGTCTTGATGTCCTTCTGGAGCGTGCCGATTTCATTGGCGAATTCTTTAATCTTAATGTCGATGGCCTTGATCTCTTTCTCAATTTTCCGGATCTCCTGCGGGGATTTTAATTTGCCAATCTGGGCTATTCTCTTGGTAACGGCGTCCTTGTGGAGGTCCAGTTTTTTTTGCAGGTCGCCGGAGTCCTCGCGTTTCTTTTTCAGGTCTTTCCACTCCTGGGCATCGAGGGATTGAGGCGGGGGAATTTGCTTGAAATAGCCGGCCGCTTTGTCGTGCTGGTTAAGGCTCTCGTAGCAATTGGCGACGAACAGCAGCTCGGTGGCGCCGAGGCCCTTGGCGCCGGGGTTTTTGACGTAGTCGTCGAGGAAGGCGGAGAAATTGGCCACGGTTTTTTCCAGCTTGGCCAGCTCCTTGGTCTTGGTCAGCTCCCGGACCTGAATTTGCATCTCGATGACCAGGGTGCGCAGCACCTGGGCGGTATTGGCGCCCAGGGCGCCTTCCTCGCCGGCCAGGCGCTCGAGCAGCTTGAGGATGTCCTTGGCCCTGGCGATGTTGCCTTTCTGCACGTTGGCGCGGAGGGCCAGGCCGAGCAGATTGGCGGTGATGTCGTAATCCTTGACGCGAATGGGGCCGGCCTTGGCTCCGAGTTTCTCGATGTCGGCCACGATTTCGCCGGTGAACTTGGCGTCCAGGACCTTTTGGAAGCCGCCGCCGCGGTATTCGATTTCCGCCCGGCCGTAACGGCTGAGCTTGTCCAGCCCGATCAAGGCGCCGGCCACCTGGGCCTGGGCCTCGTCGCTCAGCTTGTTCTTGTACTGCTCGAACTGGCCGCGGAGCTGGTCGGTTAGGCTGGCCATGTCAATGAACTTACCCGTGGCCAGCACGATTTCATTCTGATTGAGATGACGGATGGCGTCGCGGTAGAGAATAAAGCGGCTCTGGTAAATGCGGGCCAAGAGGTAACTGTAGGCGGAATGCGAATCGGCGTCCTTGTCGAGCTTCAGGCGCTTCAAGGCGGCCAGGGCTTTGTTCTCGTAAAATTGGATTTCCTTTTCCTTGGCCAGGCGGACTTCGGGGTTGCCGTCCTTGTCGGCCTGGTCGCGTTCCTTGTCGGCGCGGTCGCGGGCCTTGAGGGCGATGAAGACCACCTGGCTGGTCCCAAACGTGAACCCAGCAAAGTTTTCCGGCAATTTTTCCAGGTGCATAATGGCTTCGGCGAACTTGTCTTCCTTGTCCAGCGACATGGCCAGGTTGTAGCGTGCGACCCCGGTGACCGGGTGGTTTTCCCAGATTTTCTTGTCCAGAACGTACTGTACCAGCTTGCCCAACCGTTCCCGGATCGCCTCTTTATTCTCGATATTTTCGCGCGTCAAAATCGTGTGGTAGGCTTCGATGGTCTTGGCGGCCGCTAACGCGGACTGTTCGAGGTTGGCGCGGGCCAGCTTTTCGCCGACCTCGACGGCGCGCAGCAAATCATCGTTCACGTAATGCAGCGACAGCAAGGTGAACTGGGCGTCGCCGACCTTTTTGGGCTTCTTGGCGGCATCGGGCAGGTCCAGGGCCCGCTCAATCGTGGCCACGATGGTTTTCTGCAGCTCCTTTCGTTTTTGTTCCAGTTGGCTCTTCTTGTCGCCCGAAACGTCGGCCAGCTCGGCGTCGATTTTGCGCAGCTCGCCGATGTCAAAGCGGGCCTTGAGAAAACAGTCATCGAAGGATTTGAAATCGGCCAAGGATTTCTTCTGGGCAATGCGGGAAAAGCTGATGGCCAGGTGGCGCTGATTGGCCTTCTCCGCCACGTCGCTGTCGGAGTCGGCCACGTCGGCGTACAACTTCTGGGCCTGGGCCAGCAGCTTGTCGCGGAACGTCTTGAGCGTCTTGTCCTTGGCCTCCTTGTGTCTTTCAGCCTCGCTGGTCAAAGCCTCGGCCAGCTCGAACTGCACTGCCAGGCCCTCGGGGGATTTGCGGTGGGCCTTGTAATCCTTCAGCCACTTAGTGGCCTCCTTCTGAATCTCGTGCAGTTTGTAGGTAAAAATGTCTTTGACCTTGGTTCCGACGGGCGGCTTGAGACTAATATCTTCTTTGATGCCTTGCATGCGGAACAGGCGGGCCCAGCGCTGCGCCGGCTGGGCCTCGGGGCCCGCTAACCCCACGACTTGCTTGTAAAAACCGAACGCCTTCTGCCAGTCTTGCTCGTTGTTGTACGTTTTGATCAACCAGGCGCCGGCCAACATGCCGCTGGCGCTTTCGTTGTCCTCCTTGATGATTTCCTCGAACACTTTGCGAGCCTCGATGTTCAAAATGGCGCCGGCCTTGTTGTTTTCGAAAACGTCGTAGTTCACCCGCGCCTGTTCGATGAAAGCGAAGCCGCGATCGAAGCGGGCCTGGATCTTTTCCGCGTCGGGCAGCTCCTTGATGGCTTTTTCCAGGTCGCCGCGGGCGAGGACAAAAAAAGCTTCCGCCTTTTTTCCCGAATCCAGTTTGGCCTTGGCATCCTCCTCGCGCAGGGCCTTGTTGAGCCAGGTCTGGCCCTGGAAGTTGGCCAACTGGGCGATGGCCAGCCGGCCGGGCAGCCCCAGCGGTGCGGGGTTCTTGGCGACGAAATCGCGCAGCTCGGCCTCGGCGGCGGCGGCCAGGGCCAGCCGTTCTTCGGGGCCTTTGGACTTCCCCAGGGCCAGCCGGGTCTGGGCTGCTTCCACCGGCAACAACGCCGCCAGTTTCGGCGGCAGCGCCTGCTTTTTCAATTCCTCCAGCTTTTCCAGCGCCAGGTCGGCATAGCCCTTGGCCCGCAGCTTGCGGATGAACTCGAGCTGTTTCTCCGGCGATTCCTGAGCCACTAACGAACCGGAGGCCAACATCGCTGCGGCTGCCAGGGCTAGCACAAAGTATTTCATGGCTGGGTTCACATGGTGGACCGAGTGGATGCCGGGCGATGACCGCGGCGGATCGCGGAATGCTTTCAGTATAAAGGGGCTGGCAGACCGGTCAAGTAGTTGAGTGGTGAGAGGCTGTCCGAAATGGGGACAGGACCCCTCCAATTGGTCCGTAAATCCTTATTCCTCGTGGAAAATGAGACTGAAACTTGTCGGGATGGCAACCCC
>CAZFGM010000259.1:0-9259 GCA_964518515.1 uncultured Alcaligenaceae bacterium
CACTACAGGCGGCAAAAACTCATCGGAGAGCGCCGCAGCAAATGCCCGCTGAATTGCTTCAGGCGTGATGCTAGCTGGAAAGGTAGCTTTCAAGATCACGGAAAAATAATTTTCACTTTCTAAACTGAGCTGTCTAATCGTTTCGATATTCCCCGCAAGCTTGACGATGATCGCAGAGATATCCCGAATTACTCCAACACGCGTACGTCCCATCAATGTAAGAATGTACGAAGCACTCATCTTGACCTCTCCTGCGATCGATGCAGACTTCTCGTGACCTCAAATGTGCAAGAAAGATGGGGTCCTGCTGGACATGCTGAGTGCAGCTCCCAGCTGTGTTGGTCAAAGACCTCCTGTAATATCCCGTGGACATACCCTGCAAGAAAGGAACATAGTGATATAGAGGGCTCATCACCCTCACGCTCAGAGGCACACAAAAATGCGTGGTCAAATTGGATCTTGGAGGGCGGGAAATCACCCTGCTTGCTGAACAGACCCATCCAACCACCCCGGTCATAGGCAAACCAATATGCCAATTTTTCTTGGTCGCTGTAATTGAAGAAATGCCTGCCTTGAAAAATACGCTTCAACACCTGGCCGAAGTCTCGACCGACTTGCAAGCCTAGTTTCTCAAGCGCCTCGCTCCCGTTGGCTCCCGCGACCGTGTGCACCGCGTCCAACATGCGGCGAATGGTTTTCGTCCGTAATAGCACATGCCGTTCACGGTGCCCTCTATCACGATCGACAATATACATTCTGCCTTGCATCACCTGGGAGAAATCATATCGTAGGTTTCGGGGGGGGCGCGGACCAAAGCTCCGCCGAGCAACCCAGAGGCGGTGTCCCCCCACGACGCCTGCTACTCCGGCACCACCCCCAAGGAGTACGGCAAGCCACTGGTACACCTGTGGTAAGCCAAACGATGGATTGGATACAACCTGTAGTACGGCCAAGGCAAGGGCACTTAGCATAGCCGCCACCCCCCAGGGCTGCCAGAGGGACTTGTGATTGTCTTCCGGCATCTGAAAGCTCTCCCAGCCTTAAATCAAGCTTTTGGCAACGCCCACTGCCCACTGCCTCAACCCAGCTCCTGCGGCATTTGGTTTGCTTGGACATCCGTAGAGCCCACGACGAGATTCGAACTCGTGACCTCGTCCTTACCAAGGACGTGCTCTACCCCTGCGCTACGTGGGCTTGAGCTTTACCCTTACGCCTCAGGTCGGACACGGAGAGACCCTTGGCGCCTGCATTGCACTGGGCTTCCCCGGAGTATCGGAGAAATTTTTGATCGCTGGCAAAGGATGTCTCGTCTAGCTTCGCTCATAACGAGTCGCAGGGGGGGCGCCACGCTGGCGGCAGCGTGGGCCCCCGCCCACCAGGAGCCGAGCGCAGACCGTGACCGCGGCCCCAACCTGCCGGGAGACCCAGGCGGCCACGCTGGCGACCTCGCTCCGCCGCGGGTCGAGCAGGAGCCCGAGCACCGTGCCGCTGTGAGCCCGGCAGACACCGCACGCCCCGACTTCGCGGCACAAGGAGAGGGCCAGGTCTAACAATGGGTTAGGCAGGATCGCCTGGTGGGCGGTGGCGCTCAGGGTCACCGCTTCCCCGATGGTTTCCAAGTGGCCCTGCCGCAGGCCTTCCCGCAGCAGGGCGAACGCGTCGCGGTGCACAGGCGCCAGTTTCCGCAAGGCCTCACGATGGTCTTGCCGATTGAATGCCAGAGTATCCACCTCGCCTCCAGGGTCCAGCACCACCACGGTCAGGGCCGGCGGCTGGCCCAGATCTTCGTAGAAGTAGCCGTGCACGTGATCCCACAGGGCCAGGCCCGGAAACAGCGAGCTGTCACTCGGTTCCACCGCCACGGCGAGCCTGGCCACCTCCGCTGGTGCCAGCGCCCGTCCTGCGGCCTGCCCTAAGGCGTAGAGCGTCGCGCCGATGTCGGCGGTGCTGGAGCCGTACCCCCGTCCACGCGGCAGCGCCGTAGTCACGTGCACGCACCCGCCGCCGCCCGCCCGGCCCAGATACGCCAAGCCAGCTCGCAAGGCCGCGCCTACCTTGGGGACATCTGGCGGCACCGTCCAGCCTCCGCCTGGTCGGAGGCATACCCTAGCAGTGCTGTAGCAGTCAATAGGACAAGAGACCAGGCAAGGGACACCGTCAAGCGTCCCCTGCACGAGTTCCCCGCAGGTCCCCGGCACGGCCACCTGCGCTGTCACCTCTCCAGAACCGTCCATCGGTGCCATGCAGCGCGCCCTTCCGCTGTGCGTTCCCTGATTGCGTCGTGTCAGGCAACTCCAGATACCCTGGGGACCTAGGGCCTCTGCTGCCTGCGACCGTATTCTATTATAGGGAACCGCTATGTCGATACACAAGCCGTGCCCCGCCGCCCCCGCAGTCCGCTCGATCGGCCCCTTGCTGGACCCCGGGAGCGTGCGCCCGCCGCGTGCACACTGCGCTGGCAAGCCGCCGGCCGTGGTGCGGCGTGATCGCTGTGCCGGGCCTGCAGCGGCGGGGCGCTCGTGGCAGCGCGCGGCAAAGGCCGCCAGCGCAGCGCGTCCCTGCCGGCGTGGCATGGGCGCCCCACCGGCAGGCGTCACTGGGCTTGGGGCCAGCGCAGGGCTGGGCTGGCGGACTCGGGGCGTGTGCTCAGCGCCGACGGGAAAAAACTCTACGGGTAGAGGTTCGCCCCAGTGTCAGGTGACAGCTTGCGGACGGAGGGATTTCTTGAAGCTCTGGGGATACCCATCTTGGGCGGCAAGCCCGCCGAACCCGCTGGCGGACGCGGCCCGCCCCACGGGTCGGGCGGGGGCAGGAGGCGCTGCTGAGGAGCGCCCGGATCTCTTGCGAGACTACGCGCGCCTTTATCCCGGCGTTTACCCGCCGCCCTGGTACAGCCGCCAGACGGAGGACCTCCTAGCAGAGCTGCGCTTGCGCTTCGGCCTAGGCCACCGCCGCCCCGATCCGCCGCGAGCGCCGCAGTTCATGCAGCTGCCGCTAGCGTTATAACCCGTAGTCTTTGACGGCGGCGGCGTAGGCGCCCTCGGCGGCGATCGCGCTGCGGCGCATCTCCAGGCGTAGGCCGTAACGGGCGCCCCATTCCGCCAGCAGAGGGCCAATCTCGCCGGCGATGCCCTCTGGGTGCTCCCAGGTGGAGTACAGCACCTGGAGGTTGGGGCCGGCCCCGGAGATGTTCAGAGCCACGCGGTGCTCCTGAAAAAGCCGTTGCTTGATCGCAGCCAGGTCCGCGGCGGAGAAGCCGCCATAGCCACCCACGTGCGCCCGGCGGGGCTCGTGAAAGCGGTCGCCCCAGCTCAGCTCCAAAAAACGGCTGGTGTTGCCGGAGACGAGGGCCGCAGTGGCTGCCGAGACCAGCCCCATCTGCGTCACAAAGTCCGCAGGCGCCACCGGACCCTCTACCGCCGTCCGCATACCTGCAGTACCGGAGGTCTTCTGGTGGCTGGAGTAGACGATGGCGATGCCCAGGTCAGGCGGCGGGTCGTACACGTCCACGGTAAGCGCCCCGGTGCCAGGAGAGCGGGCAATGATGCTGAAGCGGCCGTTGAGCGACCCCGCCACGTTGTCCATGTGCTCGCCCGGCTCACCCCGCGCCGCCGCGGCTATGGCCTCGTCGCGCGTGAGAGGCTGCCCGTAGAGAAGGGCAGCCGCCAGCACGGCGCCCACCGCCTCAGCGCCCGAGCGACCCAACCCGCCCACAGGATAGCCCTCGTCTTCGTAATAGAGGTCGAGGCCTTCCTTGACGCCTCGCTCCTTGAGAAGGGCCTCCGCCGCCACCTTGCCGGCGTAGCCCAGAGCGCGGCCCTGGGGCGGCGACAGCGGGCTGCGCGCCTCCATCAGCACGCCCTGGGGCCTGCGGCTCGCCGTCACGCGCAGACGCGGCTCCTCCAGCCCCAGGCACCAGACGTCGTAGCCCAAGCCAACATTGGCCGAAGAGGATGGGATGGTGAGGGTTACAAGGTCCAAGACATCTCCTTAGGACAAAGCCAAGGTTGCAACGTCGCCTTAGGAAAGGCTGCTCGCAACGACATTGATAAAGAACCCTCCGCTCTGCGCCGCTGCGTCTCTGCGGTGAGTCTCATCCCTACAGCGGCTGCCTGCCCGCGAAGCCGGCGTCCGTTTCGTGCCAGGAATGGATGTCATCCTCGCCTCGCAGCCAGCAGAGGTGGATCGTCCGGCCTTCTCTCGGCGAGGGAAGGTCCACCAGGCCGCGTTCCAAGTCGCGGACAATAATGCCGCGGTCCGTGATCTGAGAGAGGATATCCTCAATGCTCTTTTGCAACTCCTGGGCCATCGCCTCCAGCCTTGGCAATTCCTCGTCCAGGCGCGTGTGGCCGTTGCTGCGGCTCTTCTGCAGCAGGGCCGCCGCCTCTCGTCGGCATTTCTCCACCTCGGCCCGGTAGGGGTCCAATTCCTTGAGCTTGGTCTCCAGCCATGGCTGGAGGCTCCGGGCTTCCTCCAGGGTGAACAGGCGGGGCTCCATCATGGCTGGCTGTTCCTTGAACTGGTGTTGAGGGCTATGTTAGCATGGGCCGTTCGTTAGAAAAATCACGATCGGCCCACTTCCTACTGTGGGTCCAGAGCCTGCCCTCAGCCCGTCGAAGGGGCAACGCCTTGGGGAGCCGTTTTGGCGGAAGCTGCTCGGCCCGCGAACACTGAACTCAGCACTACCCTTGATGCCAGGTTGAACGAGCTACTCAAGGGGCAGCGGCGGCCTTTTGGCGCCGCCCCCGCGGGAGCGCCCCCCAGCGCCCGCCGGCGGCCACGCCGCGCCCACGGCTCTTCCCGCACGCCCAGCGCGGCGCGGCCGCCCCCGCCGGAGCGCCCCTGAGCACGGCGGCCCGGTCCGCGCGGCTCCCGGCCTCTGCGGCGGCGTCGCTGGGCGAGCGGGGCTTACGCACGAACGGACGATAAGGTACGCCAGTCAGCGCCGCCAGCGGCGGCCTGGTCCGCCCTCGCGTTGCGCCGGCGGGCCTGCCCCCCGGCGCGGCGCCTGCGCTGTACAAAGCGGGTGGGCCGGGGTAGCAGAATTTCTAGCGGTATACTTAATATATGGTTGAACTATTTTCAATAATTGGAGCACTCATTAATGCGGGCAGTCAGCTGCTATACATCCGCAATATTATAGCTAAGAAAATAACTCTTGTTAAAGCTACTTGGGTTATCCTCGCCTTTATTATGTGTTTACAGGCTAGAACTTATTTTGAGATTGTACGGGCAGGAAACCCTTGGATTGCTACGACCAACATTGTAGTAGCGGTAAGTTTTATTTTTATCGCCATATACGCTTTTAGAAAAAAACGCTTTGCTCGGCTTACGACGTTCGATGTAGTTTGTTTAATCGTTGGATTAATAACGGTAGCAAGATGGAAAACGACAAGAGATGTAGTGACCGCTCACCTCATTCTCCAGATTGCAGTGGTTGTATCTTTGGTTCCGACCATAGTCGCTCTTTTCCAGGGCAGAGCGCGAGAACAAGCAATCCCGTGGCTTATGACGGTGAGCTCATACGTATTTGTAATAGCGGCGGTGCTTTTGCAATCAGGTTTTTCTAATTGGGCCGCGTTGGTTTATCCCGTTGTTACCGGAGTGGGCATCAATGGTTTTATAGCTCTACTAGCGTGCGGAAAGATTCGAACCTTCGGTCCAGTTCCACGGACAACACATTAGCAGTGTGTTGCTTTAGACCGCTCAGCCACGCCTCCGGAGTTCACTGACAACTAACAACTTACAACCTCCTTGGTGGAGATTGACTGGCCTTCCGGGAGCACCGAACCTGCGTACGCGGTCCTGGCCTACGAACGAGGAGAGTTTGTCCAGTGACGGGGCCTCCTCGGCTACGGCGAGCGAGGCCGGCACACGACACCCTGGCCGCTACTGCGCTGGCGGAGATCGGTAGCAGGCGGGCAGGCACGGCGGCGGGCGGCAGCCCGGTCCGCGCGGCGCCTGCGCTGCGGCACATGCGGCGCTGGGCGGCCCCCACGGGCGGGGCGGGCACCTGCTGCCGGCGCGCCATTGCGCCCAGCTCAAGGAAGCGGTAGGCCGCTGGTCGCCGTGCTCGCGCTCCAGCCGCGGGAGCGGCATACGCTTAGCTGCGTGCGGCGCCCTCCGGCAGTGCTTCCTGCCCCCCCGTGGGGCGCCGCAACGCGCCGCCGCTACGCTCTGCTCGCGGCGCGGCCAGCCAAACTCCCGGCTTTTTTCCGGCCAGGCAAGGACGGTGGGAAGCAGCCTGCTGTCACCTGGCGTTCATAGGGATAACTTCACCGCTAAAACCACCTCTCACCCTACTCCAGAACCACCCAACCGCACGAGGGAGTTCCCTTGGGAGGCACCGTCCGCCGTTGCCCCCATAGTGGCCTGTTATGCTGCCTGTCGCTATTAGCCGTATAGATACAGACGACAGTCTACGAAAGATAGTCAAGCTTGGTAGTCAATTCTTTTACCCAAAACAGTTTCTGTAGCTATCTTCAGTTTTTCAATAGTTTCTAGCAAATGCTCTTCGGCATCCTCTAACTCGTGAATAATGACGGGGGGCACGAGAGTATTTCCCCAACGTGCATACTTCTCTTGCGCAAGGTGGTAGTTGGTATTGTATATCTCAACCAATTTAAGAAAGTGTTGTATCTCGGTCTCTTTCTGCTTAACGCGCGATTCTTCAACTTGAGTCTTCAGAGCTTCCTCTTCACTCGATATAACAAGAGCTTGAGCATCCGAAACACTGGCTGCGGTCTTGTGGTCAGCATTAGCAACTTCAGACGATGAAGGATGCGTCTTACGTTGCGCACGTTGGCTCTTTATCTCATTCAGTGCAAAGCGTCCGACATCAAACAGAAATCGTACAGCTTCGGTCAGAATCGGTATTTGCCATGTCTCAGTCATGATTTGACCTCCTAGGAGATTCTTCTATAACCTTTGAGTTCTTCGGCCTTGATCATGACGTCGGCCACCCCAGTTCCCTATGTGCGAGGCCAAAGGACCTCAGCACCAGAGGTAAGAGGCGTTCGAAGACGCCGACGTCATTCTGAGTGGCCAAAAGTGGCCGACGCGGTGATCGAAGCCGGTTCTTCGAGGAACTTCTTTAGTGCCTGAAACCGCTTCTCGTTGTCCTGTTTCATGTACCGCACCAACCTTAGTCCAACATTCCTTCGCATTAGAACCTTGTTGGCCACAAATGCACCGAAGTTATGGCACGAGATCTCTTTAGCCTTTGTACGATAACATCCTCCAGCCAGTCGAAAATCATGTGGAAAAAGACTCCTCCGGGAGAAACGGACGATTTCATGGACATTTCCACAGCAATCGTAAACACCTAGAGGTGACACGCCCAATGGATAAGAGCCGACAGGGCGTAACTTCCTCTGGTTTCCGAAGTCAAGGTTGGCTCTTACGGGTGTCGGTGGTGCAGTGCCCCACGGAAATGGATTTTCTTCGCATCCTGCAAGAGCAAGCCATTCACACGCAGTAGGTATATCCCATGCATACCGTTCATCGTGCTCAAACTGCCTACAAAGTTCAACGATTGATAGAACATCGGATTCCAAAAGATTGAAAGGACTTCTCTGATTGTCAGAAGGCACAACAAAGACGTAAGGGTCAGCAAGATTCTCCTTTCCTTCTTTGGGCCATCGTCCGCTTATCGAGATGAAATCAGCATTTGTAAGGGGATACACCATTGCCTGAAATTCATAGTTGCATCTCAGACTATTGGCAACTGTGATCAGTTTAGGGCTAAAAGGTGGAATGTCTTCAATGCCGTGGATCGCTATTTTTTTGCCCGTTCCGATCAAACGCTTTAACCTTTCTAAAAATGCGGGCGTCGCCTCATTTCCTATCTTTTCGGCATATTTCTCTAAGTAGTCCGCAATGTAAAGAGTCGTAATACTATCGGAGCTGACTTGGTTGTAGAGATAGTCAAAGAATAAATAAAGATGGCTGTAATTTCTCTCGACCCTTGCAATAGAAGCATCTAAGATTCTTTGAAGGATATGCTCGTCAAAGTAAACGCTTGTATGTATGCAGTATCTCTCGCAGATATACTTCCATGTTTTGAATATTCTTGCATCCGGCTTTACATCTTGTTCTTTGAGATATTTTATGGTTTCTTTAACCAACCATTTGGTGTCATTCAGCGCATACGGTACTGTCGACGCCGAGATAACCATTACCCAAAAATCATCCGGGCACACTATTCTTTCTTGTCTCTTGAATCGTTCGCTGAATACCTCAACGGGCACACCTGCATCAAGTGAATTCTGGAGCAATACAGCTAAAGAGTGGAATAGACAGTCTTCTTCATTAAAATCTTGTTCAAGCAGCAAGTAGTCTACACGGTTACGCACACGAGAGGCCTGATATACCCAATACTCAAGGAATAGACGTATAGCGGGCTGCTTAGCCGAAAGTTGCTCAGAGTTCTTTGAAGTTAAAAGTCTTTCTAGGTGTGTGATTTCTTCTTTACATTCGAGAACTTTCTTGTTCAGATTCTCAATCTCATTGAGTACTTCGGGCGATGTGTCAGAGCCATGTTGAGCAGCATTAATCTCCAACCGTCTCAACCGTTGAACGTGAGTATCAAGAACCACTCTCTTATGATTTAGTGCATCTTCAATATCTTGCTTAGTCTGGTTCATCTGTCTTACTCCCCATTCATCGGCCCTGCAATCATGCCTTCTTGGTTGGTGTGAGCGCCTACGGTCTGTGCATTAGCCGGGGTATCCGTTTAACGCGGGACAGTTGGGATACGACTGTCGTTACTCAAAAACGCCCGGAATGCCCGTCACTGGAGGCCAGGGCTTTAGAGGCCTGAAACCATTGTGGCATATGGTGTCCCGCCTTAAGTGGATACCCCGTTAGCCGCCTGAACCCGAAAGGCACCTAACGCCATATTGTGCCACAGTGCCCGCGGGAATACACCCCCCGGCGCCGCCCGGCGGTGGCGCGCGACCCCCAGCCGCGGGCGCGCCGGCGTGGAGGCCGCGCCGGAGGCCGTTCCCCTGGCGGCGGCGGCTGGCCCTGGCTTTCAAGCGCAGGGCCGCCAGGCAGCGCCGCGCCGGCTGGCCCTGGAGCCGCGCCCTACGCTGGCGTCGCGTGGACCGCTGGCGCGCTGGCGCAGGGCGGTGGCGGCGGGCAGTCAGCGCAGCCGGCGGCGGCCCGGTCAGCGCCGAGCCGTGCAGCGGCGGCGCGGCCGGAGCGCTGGGCGGCCCCCGCCTCAGGCCGGGTTGCCAGCCCACCGGCGGGGCGTGTG
>CAZFGM010000260.1:0-7689 GCA_964518515.1 uncultured Alcaligenaceae bacterium
GCCGGGAAACCATGTTGTTGTTGATGGAATAGGTCACGGTCACGTTGGCGGTCAGTTCCTGCCGGCCGGCGGCCAGGGGAAGGGCGGCGTCGCCCGCGGCCTTGGCGTGCTCCAGGCGATACACGTGCGGCTGGAAGTGCTGGCCCTCGTGGATGCTGACCAGGGCGCCCAGGCTGCCGCCGGCGGCCTTGACGTACATCTCGGCCCGCTGGCGGGCCTCGGCCACGGCCAACAGCCGCGCTTCTTGCAGCAGCCCTTCCAGGTTGTCGTGGCTGAAGCTGATGCCCATGCCGCGATTGGCGCCGTTCTCCACGAGCTGATCGAGCAGGGCGCCGACGCGGGCCAGATCGCGGGCGGTGATCTGCAAGTTGTAGGTCGCCGTGTAACCTACCAGGACCGGCTCTTTGTCCTTGGGATGGATGTAGCGGGGTTGAATGTTCAGCCCGGACGTCTTGAAGTCTTTCTCGTCAATGCCGAAATCTTTCAGCACTTGAAACAGCCTCTTGACGATGTCGCTGTTCTTTTTCCAGGCCTCGGCGGCAGTCTTGGCGTCGCTGGACACGCTCACGTAGACGTGGGCGATGTTCGGCACGAAGGTGATCTTCCCGTTGCCGGTGATGGTGATGTTGGCCTGGGCGGCGCCGACACATACCAAGGTCGCGAGGGTAGCCAATGCGGTTTTCATGAGACACGATCCTTTCTTGGTTCCGAGGAACCAAAGCAGTAAAGGGGAAAATAGGTTACAGGGTTATCGTTTATTGCCATCCACGAGCGGCGGGGTTTATCCGGTTTATCCCCGCCGTGCGGACTGGTCCCGCCGGGATAAACCCGGCGGCTCGTCCGCGGTGATTATCCGACCACGCGGAATTGGGTGACGACGAGGACTTCGTAGCCTCTGGGCATGGCCGACTTGGTTCCGCAAAAGTCGAAGCGGGTTTCGAGCCGGCCGGTCACGTCGAGCGTCTTGCCCAGGAGCATGCTGATGGCCATGGGGATGGGGGTATCGAATTCGACCCGCACATTGCGGCCGCCGACCTGAAGGACATAGTGGCCGTCGAGGAAGCCGAGCCGGCCGCGGGCCTGGACCGTCTCGGTTTGCTGGAACTTCTCCAGGACGATTTCTTCCATGCTTTCCACGACCAGGACTTCACGCACTTCCCTGCGGGCATCTTTGAGCACCGGATGATTGCCATGGGAACGGCGAACCATGGTGTAGGCGCGTTTCTCGAGCCGGCCCTTGATCTTGACCGTCTTTCCGGCCAGCTGCTTGGCCCGGGCCAGGAGATAATAGTTGTGTTCGAACTCCAGCTCGTAGGTCTTGCCGTCCACGGTAATTTTCCAGTTCGGCAGACCATCATCGTTCCAGGCGAGGTCGGGGATGCGGTTCATGGGACCCAGAGGCCCCTGAATTTCGCGGCGCTCGGTCCGGATCACGCCTTCGCCCTGGGCGGCGGCCAAGGTGCGGACGGCAACGATGGGGAAGCCGGGTTGCGGGTGGTTCGGCGGCGGGCAGGTCCACATCAGCAGCGTGAACTGGCCGGCGAGCGTGCCCTTGACGGCCACGGTCTTGCCGTGCAGTTGCCTGGCCAGCCGCGAGGTGCCCCGGCCCAGCTCCAGCACGAACGTCTGGCCCTGGGCGGTCAGCGTGGTCACGACGCGCTCCGGCAGGCCAATTTTCTGATCAACCAGGAGCAGTCCGCGGATTTCGAACTCGACGTGTTCGCGGACGTATTCTTCCACAACGGATTCGAAGCGCTCCACCACGACGACCCAGTAAGACTGGGGCCGCCGGGGGATGGCGATCTCGGACGGCAGGGTGCGTTTGGCCTCAATGTCGTTGCGGAAGCGAATGCGCTGTTCCAGGCGGCCGGTGACGCGGACCATTCTCCCGTCGCTTTTCTGGGCCAGGGCGTTCCACCCCTTGCCGCCGTTGAAGTCCAGCTCATAGGACTTGCCCTGCACGGTGATTTGCCAGTGGGAAACCAGCCGGGGGGCGATGTCGTGCACCGGATGGGAAGGCAGGAAAACCCACTTCTGCGAAAGCCGGCCTTGGATATCGACCCGAATGGTTTTCGTGAAGGGGTGTTCAATCACGCACCCCCCGCAGCGCGCCGCCGGGGCTGGCTCCGCCTGCGCGGCGGCGGCCAATACAGGCATGGTCAAAACTCGCGCCAGCATCAACGTTTTCCACATGACAATTCTCCCTTGGTTTGGGCCCGAAAAGGGCAGTGATGGTGTACTTCCGTCCGGTTCCGCTTTGGGCGTTCGCCGGACACCTGGAAGTACCCTGAGGGGAAATTGGGTTGCAGAAATTGGCAAGAAAAAGGTTTGCAAGCAGTCATTTCTGCTTTTCTGCTTCCCTACTAAATTGCTTCGGTCGCAAAAGGAGAGTAAAATCAACGTGGATTGGTCCATTCCCGAACGAGCTCTGTCTCGGAACGGTCCTTTTGCCTTGGAACAACCATGCCTGACAGCACCAAAAAGCCCGAGGTAGAGAACACGTCCCCGACGCCACCTGTGACGCCGGTTCCCCAAAATGGGCCCGAAGCCAGCGAGCCCGAGACGAAGCTGGAAACGCAACAGACCAACGCTGCTACCGGTGCCGGCCCGGTGCCGGGGAACGACCTTAGGGAATGGCTTCTCCAACAAGGGGTCGAACAATACCGCCTTCCGGCGGACCTGAAAGCACAAATTCTCGCCGAGTTGCCGCCTGTGGAGGAGATGGAACGCATGTACCGGGAGTTGACGGAGAACGGCGGGCTGTCCTTTGAGGAGTTCTGCGCTTCCTTAGGCCTCGCGGGTACGCCAAAACCATGAGCCAGCCGAGCCCAGGAGTTCCGCCTTTTCGAGTCGTGTACTCGGGTGTGTGCCGCGACGCCACGAGGCAACTGTTGACGCGGGCCGCCGCAAAGGGGCGCTTTGCGGAGCTGGCAAAGGTAGTGCGAGACATCCACACCCGCCTGAAATGGATTCCCCTGGATTTCGGGGAACCCTTCCGTTACTTCGCCCACCTCGGGATTCAGTTGTACATCGCACCTCTGGCACCGTTGGTGGTGACGTATGGCGTTGACGAAGCCAAGCGCATCGTCTACGTGGCTATCCCCTTCAAACTCCTGCCTCAAAGCGGATTGTAGGCAGCAGGCCTTTCCTCGGTTGATAATCTGGTCTACTTGGATTTGCGAATGAATTCGACCAACTCGTTGGCAAAATCGTCTTTGGTGCCCCGGAAGTTGGTCGTGTGATCGCGTTTAATTATTTCCAGAGCAGTATGAAAGCTTTTGTAGTGGGCGAGATAATAGGCAATGTCATTGGCCTGATTGGGCCCTAGTTTGAAATCCAGTTTCCACACCTCGCCGTCCTTCACGAGATCGACCTGGCCTTTTTGGAGCCCATAGGCATGCTGCATTTGCGGCGGAACCAGGCAGTTTCGAAAAATTTGGAAATGTTTGGCTTCCCAACCGTGCAAGTCCTTGGAAAAGTCCACGCTGAATTGGGCCCAAACCTGAGTCTCGACGTCGAATGTGCCGGTGGCCTTGTCGCCTTTGACCGTGGGCGTGTCTTTCACCTTGAACCAGGTGGGGAAGGCGTCCAGTTTCGTTAAAGCGGAAACTGCTTTATCGGAATTGAGGCCCTTCTCCTTAATGTAACCCATGATGCCATCGATCACCACGCCCATTTCCGCAGCGGCCTTGTGAGCGCGTTGGAGTTGTTCCGCATACTCCGCGGTGCAATACTTGGCGGCGGTGTCATATTTCCGCGCCTGGATTGCCTTGCGGAAATAATCCATGGCTTCCAAAGGGGTTTTGGCATCTTTGTACCCCTGAATCGCTTCCTGACCTCTTTTCAACAGGTCGGTGAAGAAGACCACGTACACCCCCCCGCCGACAATCGCGGCCAACGCCAGCAGTGAAACCAGACGCATGGGTAACTCCCGTGAATCAAGGAACCCACGGCGGAAGGCCCGTGGGTTGCTTTTGGGATTGGGCTAGTGAGCGCGAAACGGTATCCGGATTAATCGCCGCGCAGGGTCAGGCCCAGGACGCGCAGCTTCTCCCGCACCTCGTTGAGCGAGGTCATGCCGAAGTTTTTCGATTCCAACAGCTCGTCGGCGCTGCGCTGGATGAGCTCGCCGACGGTGGCGATGCCCAGGCGATTCATGCACTTGCGGGCCCGCACCGACAGGTTCAAGTCGGCCACCGGCTTGCCCAGCACCGCCTGCTCCTGCTCGCTCAAGTTGTCCAGATTGGTGAAGCGGCGCTCGAACTGGGAGCCTTCCTCGAGCGACTGGCCCAGGCGCAGACCCTTGCTGGCCAGGATTTCCTTGATTTCGGCCAGCGAGGTTTCGCCGAAATTCTTGCTCGACAAGAGCTGCTGCTCGCTGACGCGGGTCAAATCGCCCAGGGTGCGGATATTCATTTTCTTCAGGCAATTCCGGCTGCGCACGGACAGCTCGAAATCGGTGACCGGGATTTCCAGGACCTGGCTGAAACGGCTGGACAGCGCGTCCTGGTCGGGGTTGTAGTACATGGTCAACGACGCCTCGGAGTCGCGCAAGAACAAGCGGGCCTGCTCGTGGACCGGATCGGCGTGCAGAATCTTGCGGAAGCAATCGACCGCCTTGTCGTACTTGTCGTTGTCCTCGTACAAGACGCCCAGGTTCATGAGCACGCCGACGTGGACCGGCGGATGATTGAGGCAGCGTTCGTACATGGTGATGGCCTCGTCGTCGTTGCCGGACAGGTCGTTGGCGTGGCCGAGCTGGAAGAGGGCGCCGGTATGGCCGGGGTCGAGCTCGACGGCGCGTTCGAGGTGGCGAACCGCCTGGGTACGATTGCCTTCGAGCAAATAACAGCTGGCGAGCTGAAAATGATATTCGGCATTGTGGCTGGCCTGGTCTTCGAGCTTGGCCAAAAGGGCGCGGGACTGGGCCAGGTCGCCTTTCAGGCGGAGAATGCCGGCGCGTTGCAGCTGGACCTGGCTGGCGGTGTAGCCGGACTTTTCCGCCTTTTCGAAAGCCTTCAAGGCTTCATCGAGATCTTGTTTCTCCAAAAGGGCCCGGCCCAGGTAGAAATTGGCCAGGGCGCCCTCGCCCTGCTTGAGGTGGGTGACGGCGTCGCCGAGGTGCCCGAGAAAGAACGAGGCGATGCCCAGCTTCAGGTGCCATTTCTTGGCCACCCCGCCGGCGGCGGCTTCGGCCTTCTTCTTCAATACCTCGGTCACGTCGCGCAGCGTGCGGTATTGCGTCTTGCCCTGGGCCAGCCCCTCGCGCAACTTGGTCACCGTGCCGGCGTCGCAATCCTCGCGCTCGACGAGCAGCGCCTTCAGGTCGATCAACAACGGCTCCACCATGACGGTCTCCTAAATTCGAAATTCGCAATCCGATGGATTAGTTTTGAATTTCGGATTTCGAATTTGTTTCGAATTTCGTATTTCGTATTTCGAATTTTCCCCGGGGAATGTGTTAGTATAACGGCTCAAGCCAAGCCTGCAAGAGCAGAAGCCTGAACCGAAATGCACCATGGCCAGGACCCGCGCCGCACCTGATATTCCCGCTTGTTACGCCATGGTCCTTCCCGGTTTGGAAACCCTGGCCGCCCAGGAAATTACCCAGCGCTTGCAAGCCGACGTCAAACGCATCGCCCCCGGCGTGGTCGTTTTTCGCGCACCCGCGATCGATAAATCGATCCTATCGCTGCGGACCACCGAGGATGTTTTCCTGCTCGCCTGGGGAACCGACGCGCTGACTTACCGGGCCGAGGATTTGGACCGCATCCGCCGCTGGACCGACCGCGACGTGAACTGGGACCAGATGTTGCGCTGGCACCATGCCATCCGGCCCAAGCCCAAGGGAAAGCCGACCTATCGCCTGGTGGTGCAGATGACCGGGCAGCATGGCTACCGGCGCGTGGATGCCCGCAAGGCCCTGGCCCGCGGGCTGGCGGGTAAGCTGCCGGCGAGCTGGCGGCACGCCGACGCCGACGCCGCCGTGGAAATCTGGCTCACCATTCACGGGACCACCGCGGTGTGCGGCCTGCGCCTGTCGGACCGCACGATGCGGCATCGCACGTACAAGTTCGAGCATCTGCCCGCGTCGCTGCGGCCCACGCTGGCCGCGGCCATGGTGCGGCTGGCCGAGGTCCGGCCGGGACACACGGTGCTGGACCCCATGTGCGGCGCCGGTACGATTCTGGCCGAGGTTTTGGCGAGCAGTCCGCCCTACCGCCGCTGCGAAGATTCTTTTTCTCCTAACGCCGCCGGGCCGCAAAGTGGGACGGCCTTCCCAGCCCGTTCAGACGGGCTAGGAAGCCCGTCCTACAATATAGGGGGCGACCTCGATCGCGCCGCCTTGCGCGCGGCGGGGGCCAACCTGAGCCGGCTGAGCGCGGTGCACCTGGTCCGCTGGGACGCCCGGCGTTTGCCGCTGGCCGATCAAGCCGTGGATCGCCTCTTGTGCAATCTCCCGTTTGGCAAGAAAATCGAGAAAGCCGAAGATATTCCCCGGCTGTTGCGCCGCGTATTGCCGGAATTCGATCGCGTGCTGAAAGCCGGCGGCAAGGCCGTGCTCCTGGCCGGCGATCCGGCGCCTTTGAACGAGGCCGTGAGCCGGCTGGCCTGGAAACAGGGGAAAATGTTTCGCGTTCGCATCCTCGGTTACCGGGCAAATCTCTTTGTTTTCGACAAGGCCCTGGCAAGCGGAAAGCTGTCAGCCCACGGATGAAAGGACAGGAATAATGGAACGTACCAGTAAACCGGGGGCGGACCCTCCCCGCTCGACTGCCAGCACGGATCAACCTATAGATGTGATCTTGGAAGAAGTCCCCGAGTCCAGGTCAGGGCCGCGCGGGTCGCAGATTTTTCTGGGCCTGTTCATCCTTGGGCAATTGGTCTTTCTCCTGGCCAGCAATTTTTCTGATTTTCTATGGCATTGCCAATACTATGGAGTCCCGAAGCGCCTGCAACCTGTGCTGGAACAAGCAGCTCCGAGCCATTTTTGGAAATGGAATGACCTGGTGCGCGACGGGACGCGCGTGTGGAGCCGGGCCACGGGTCAACCCCAAGATTGGGCGTTATTTACTCGCCCGGGGGCCGTTCCGGAATGCATTTTTCCGGCGGTGCTGGTGCGCTGGGACGAAGCCGGCCATTCCCTCTCTTTTATCCTTCTCACCACGAAGGAACAGCGGGTGGTTCACCATCTCACGGGCTTAGCGGCAACGCATCCGGGCGAAGTTCTTGGATTTCGGTGGGCCCTGGAACTTGGGCGCGTCATGCCCATGGAGGTGGAACCTCTGCCTTCGCAAAATAAACCGCCCGATATCCATCGTTTTTTCCGGATCGGCCATTTCCGCTTACGTCGACTGGAAAGCCAGATCGTTACGACCCTGACTCCCGAGCCCGATCCGGGAAAAACGGCCGTGGAGTGGCAGGATAGGATTTACAAACATGTGAAAAACAATAAGGCCTACCTCCTGGCCTACCTCCGCTATCGTCTAGAAACCAGCCCAGCCCTGAAGCAGCGCCCCTCTCCCACGCAGGTCATCCTGCTAATGCACCGCTACCACATCAACGACCCGAAAAAGGAACCGCCTGAACTGAAGGAAGGGCCTCATAAGGAACCGGCCGAGCCGTGGACCGGCCCGCACGTCGTGCCCATCGCCCGCTGGCAACCGGCCCTGGGCCGGTCGGCCCTGG
>CAZFGM010000260.1:7789-9236 GCA_964518515.1 uncultured Alcaligenaceae bacterium
CCGCACGTCGTGCCCATCGCCCGCTGGCAACCGGCCCTGGGCCGGTCGGCCCTGGAATGGTTTGACCCCGTGACCCGGCGTTTTCAAACGTTCGAGAGGTGATGCGGCCATGGCCCAGCGCTGCGTTGTGGGATGGCAACCTTGGCTTCCCTGGCCCCTCGGCGCCTGGCCCTGGTGGACCGAACCGGTCCGCGCCGAGCGCCTGGCCGTCCTCCGCATCGGCCTGGCCGTGGTCCTCTTGATCGACCTCCTCACAACCTACGTGCCGAACTTGCACTGGTTCTTTTCCAGCGACGGCTTCGCCAACGAGCACATCGCCGGCTCCTGGTGGGAAGCGCCCAAGGTGCACTGGTCGGTGCTGCTCGGCCTGAACCAGTCGGTGGAGTTGAGCCTGTTGCTCGCCGTGTTCGGCGTCACGACCTGCCTCCTCCTGATAGGATTGTGGGGCCGGCTCACCATTCTGCCGGCGAAAGATCTTCCGCTGCCGGGGAAACCGAAGGGCCTTGTCTTGGCTTTGCTGTTGTGGACCCTGACCATCGTCCTGGCCCAGATCGGCTTCTGTGCCCGAACCTTCACCGAGGAAGACCGGACCCTGCTATGGTTCGGCCCGCTGATCTTCTGGATGCTGGCCACCGGTTTCGTCATGTTGGACCTGGGCACGCGGCTGCGCGGGTATGCCCGACCCGGAGATGACGGCATTGCCTGGCTGGCCGGCATCGCCTGGGGCGTGACTACCGTGCTGCTCCTGACGGCGTTATGGTTCTTGCTTACCGACCAAGAGGAAACCCCGGCATTCGTGGAAATCCTGGCCAAGCCGTGGAACGACAGTGCCGCGTTCCTGTGGGCGGCCCTGGGCTTGTGGATCGCGGCCACCTTCACTTTGCTGCTCGGCTTTTTCACGCGGACCAGTGCGATCCTGGTGTGGATTCTGTCCACGTCGTTCGCCAATCTCAATCCCTACATCGACAATGCCGGCGACCAGGTCCGCGGCATCATTCTGTTTTACCTGATGCTGTGCCCGTGCGGGGCCGCCTGGTCGTTGGATAGCTGGTGGCAGCGGCGGCGCGGCCGGCGGACCGGCCCGGTTTTTGTCTATCCCTGGCCCCTGCGGCTTCTGTTGATCCAACTGATTCTCATTTATTTCTTGAACGGCTTGTACAAGCTGCTGGGGTCCGACTGGCGCGACGGCGTCAGCATGTATTACGTTTTGTGCGACCTGGTGCTGGCCCGCTTTTCCTACAGCCAGTTTCCGGTTCCTTTTTTCCTGACCAAGATCATGACCTGGAGCGTCCTGGTCTGGGAAGCCGGCTTCCCGGTGTGGGTGGCCATGCCCTGGACGCGCAAGCCGGCGTTGTGGCTCGGCGTGGCCTTTCATGTCGGCATCGGCCTGACCATGGAAATCGGCGGCTTCGTGCCGTACATGTTGGTGTTGTATTTACCGCTGCTG
>CAZFGM010000261.1:0-9218 GCA_964518515.1 uncultured Alcaligenaceae bacterium
ATTTACACGCCCGCAAAAACCACCTGGTCCGATCTCTACAACGACTTCGTTCAGGAAACCCGCCAGGTCAAGATCGAGGCCAAGACCAACTGGCCCACCCTCGTGCCGTACACGCATCCGGGTTATCCTGGCTTTTCCATGCTCATGCCCGACGTCTACCGGGCGAAAATCTTCCTCGAGGAGTTCCGCGAATTCGAGAAGAAGGGGAACCTGCCCAACCTCATCTATCTGTTTTTGCCTACGGACCACACGAGCGGGACGCGGCCGGGCGCGCCGACGCCGCGGGCCATGGTCGCCGACAACGACCTGGCCGTTGGCCGCGTTATCGAGGCGGTCTCGAAAAGCAAGTTCTGGCCGAAAATCTGCGTCTTCATCGTCGAGGACGATCCGCAGAACGGCTTCGACCACATCGACGGCCATCGCACCGTCGCTCTGGTCGTCAGCCCCTACACGCGGCGCCGGTTCGTCGATTCCACCAACTACAACCAGACCAGCATGGTCAAGACCATCGAGCTGGTCCTCGGCCTGCCGCCCATGACGCAGTACGACCTGTCGGCCACCGCGATGCGTTCTTGCTTTCTGGATACTCCGGACTTGACGCCGTTCACCTGTCTGCCGAACCAGATGGCCCTGGATGAAATGAATCCGCCGCTCAAGAAACTGAAAGGCAAGGCCCTCTACTGGGCCGAGAAATCGCTGGCCTTGAACCTCGACGACTGCGACGCCGCCGACGAGGACACCTTCAACCGCATCCTCTGGCACGCGACGCGCGGCGACGCCCCCTATCCGGCCCAGTTCGTCGGCCGGCGGTCACCGGATCGGCAACGAGCCATGGGCGAATAATTCGCCCAAGTCCAAGCGGTGACATCGGTGGGAAGCCATCCGGTCCGAGCCGGAAGCGTAAGCGACGGAAGCAGCCCAGCCGTCGCTTACGCTTCCGGCTCGGAAGACAGCCTCCACCGCGTTTGGAGGCGCGGTCTTTTCTATTTTTCGCCCCTGGCCCCTTTTTTGACAACCTGGAACGAGCGGATGGCCGGGCCGTGGCCGGTTTCGACCCATTCGAACTCGACCCGGTCTTCCACCTTGGCGGCGCGGACCGCGGCGAGCACGGAGGGGATCGGGCCCTTGATCTTTGAGTCCCACAGGACGTGGTAGGACCGGGCTTTCTCTTCCCCAGGCGCGAGGACCTCGATGATGGTGTTCTTGCCGTCCTTGGTGTTCTTTTGCGACTTCAGGGTGCCGATAATGGTTCCGGACCTCTTTTTCAGGTCCTTGGCGTGTTCCTTGTGCTCGTCGCCTTTCTTTTTCGTCAAGACGTGAAACGATTTGATCGCCAGGCCTTCGCCGGTATCCACCCACTCGAGTTGGACACGGTCGCCGATCTTCGCGGCCCGCACCGCCTCCAGAACGTCGGGAATCGGCCCCTTGGCTTTCGGATCATACAAGACCCGGTAGAAACGCGCTTTCTCTTCCCCCGGCGCCAGGACTTCGATGATGGTGTTCTTGCCGTTGGGAGTTTTCTTCTGGGACTTGATTTCACCGGTAAGGGTGCCGGACCTTTTTTTCTTTTGATCCTGGGCATCAGCCGAGAAACCCCAGATCAGGCACGAGGCGGCGACCAGCCCCATGCCGACGAGTTTGGCAAACATAGAATTTTCTCCTGTAATGACGGAATATTTCCAGCGGGGTTTGCGAGGAACATTCATCAATTGCAACAGAAACCCGCTCGCCGTGCAAGTAATTCATTGGTTCGTTGGAGCCGGTGTAATATAATTACCCATCGCCAAGTTTATTGCCGCAAAAGCAGAATCCTTGTATCCTAAAATCGATTCACTTGGCTCGTGATTACCAGGGGCAGCGATGGCATTTGCTTACCTGATACGCTTTTCCGACGACAAGGCCCACCGGCGGGCGATTCGAGCGTTTCTTGGCGTCCGGGAAGCGCGCCAGGTTTTTCCCGAACGGCGAATGCTTGTAACCAAGGCGCACATTGCGGCATTGCGGAAAAAGCACATTCCTTTCGAGTACGTCGTGGAGTCTCCGGATGGCAAAAAGAAAACGCCAAGCGAACACAACGCAACGGCCCTTTCGCCCTGAAGTCCTTCTGCCCCACGTCTCCAAAAAACTCCGCGCCGCGTTGGGAAGCGGGGCACACGTCTGGCGCTTTACCATCGTTATTCCCATCGAGGAAATTCGACCAAAAAGTAGACGCGTGGCAACCGATCGGGACTTGCAAACGCTTGAGATAGTATTGCCTGAACACTTCGGGGGACTTACTGTGCTCCCCCCTTCTACCGGCTACGGTCCGCGATGCCCGACAGACCCGGCCGAGGAGCCGCAACTCAATTACAATGCGTTCTTCGTCGTGTACGCAGCGAGGGGCCAGGCATCCCAGAACTATTTTCAGGCACTCCAGCATGAATTGGCAAGCGCCCTCAATGAAGGGCTCATTTTGATCGAACGACAGGAGGTTGTTCTCCTCTGATCGCGCTCAAAACGTGGTCCTTTCCTCGCTACAATGAAGAACAGGAACCACGGAGCCCGAGGACATGCGGCCATGTTCGGCAAGATCAAACGCTGGTTTTCCGCGCAACCGCGCGACGAAGAGCTGCAGGAACGGCTGGCGGAGCTGCGGCAGAAAACGCCGCTGCCGGTGTTCTGGCTGGTGGGCAAGACCCAGAGCGGCAAGACCAGCATCGTCAAGTTCCTGACCGGCGCCGACCAGGCCGAGATCGGCCAGGGGTTCAAGCCGTGCACGCGGTATTCCCGCGAATATCACTTTCCCTCGGCGGAAGCGCCGCTGGTGACGTTTCTCGATACCCGCGGCCTGGAGGAGGCCGGTTACGATCCGGCCGAGGACCTGGCCCAGTTCGATAGCCAGGCCCACGTGGTGCTCGTGACCGTCAAGGTTCTGGATCAGGCCCAGGAAAACGTGGTGAAACACCTGCGGACTATCCGCGCCAAGCAACCGGCCCGGCCGGTGGTGCTGGTCCTGACCTGCCTGCACGAAGCCTATCCCCAGCAGCAGCATCCGCAGCCGTATCCGTTCGACAAGGGCGAAATCCCGGCCGAGGCGCCCGGCGGGGTCGGGAGACCCGCGCCGAACATAGGGAGGTCCGCGCCGAAGGTGGGGGAATTGGGGGCTGAACTGATACGCAGCCTGGCCGCGCAGCGGGAACGTTTCGCCGGGCTGCACGACGCTTGGGTGGCGGTGGATTTGACGCCGGCCGCCGAAGGCTTTGCCGATCCGCACTACGGCGGTCCCCGCCTGAAGGAGGTCCTGCTCCAGGCCCTGCCCGCTGCCTACCGGCAAACGCTGGTCCATCTCGACGAGGCGACTCACGAATTGCAGGACCTGTACGCGCGTCAGGCCTTGCCGCACATCCTCGGCTACAGCAGCATGGCCGCCACCGCCGGGGCCATTCCCATTCCCTGGGTGGACCTGTTGATCATTCCGGGCATCCAGACGCGCATGGTGTACCACCTGGCCAAGTTCTACGGGCAGCCGCTGACCGGCGAGCGCTTTCTCGAGTTGGCCGGCACCCTGGGCATGGGCATTATGGTCCGGCAGGCGGCCCGCGAGGTGGCCAAGTTCATCCCGTTCGTCGGCTCGGTGGCCAGCGCCGCCCTGGCCGGCGCCGCCACCTTCGCCCTGGGCAAGGCCTTCTGCTTCTACTTCAGCGCCGTCCACAAGGGCCATGCCCCCAAGCCCGAGGATCTGAAACGCTACTACGAAGAGCAACTGGCCCTGGCGGAGAAATTCTGGAAGCGGAAATAAACTTGAAAAATGACGACCATGAGGGACACTGACTGAGGCGGCAAGATCAGGGAGCCGGCATGGAATTTTATGGACAAACCCAGGTTTATTCGGCAAGCGGCGTGGATTTGACCCTGCTGCGGGAAAACCTGCGCCGGACGGTGACGGAACGATTGCTGCGGAATGAAAAAGCCCTGGCTTTTTGTCGAGAGATGGATCGTGGAAATCCCTATGTGGTTCAAGGAAAAACAGGCGGGGAAACAAACATGGCCTTGGACATCGAAGGCCTATTAAAACAACTTCAAACTCATGGAATTCAGTTTGTCTTGATCGGCGGTCTGGCCATGAGGGCCCAGGGTTCGGCCCACATTACCGATGACTTTGACATTTGTTATAGGCGTACCCCGGAAAACATCTCCGCCTTGGCCCAGGCTCTGGCTTCTCTGCATCCGTATCTTCGGGGGGCGCCGCCGGGGTTGCCTTTTCGTCTTGATGCCGCCACTCTTCAAGCAGGATTGAATTTCATCTTGGTTACCGATTTGGGCGACCTGGATTTGTTGGGCGAGGTTTCTGGAATTGGCACGTTCGATCAGGTGAGCACTCAAGCCGAAGAACGAACCATGTTCAACTTGAAAGTACGAGTTTTGACCCTCGACGGCCTTATCGTTTCCAAAAGGGCGGCTGGACGAGCCAAGGATCGCAATCATCTCCTGGAATTGGAAGAGCTGGTAAAAATCCGCGACGCCAACCGGTAGGATCATGAACCCACGCCCGCAGGCGAGTCTTCGAGCCTACGGGTTTCAGGGCTTGGCCGCGGCGGCGACGGCTTCTTGAAGTTTTTCGAGAAAATACGGGGCTTCCTTGTAACCTTCAAGGGTACTGAGGATTTTCCCGTTCGGGTCGGCCAGAATTACGGTCGGGTAGGCGCGAATTCGCAAGTGGCTGACCAAACTGGACTCCTTTGCGGAATCCACTCGAAGACAGACAAATTTCGCAACCAATAATCCGCAAATTTTGGGATCGCTCAAAGTTTTCTTTTCGATTTGTATGCTGTAGAAACACGGCCAAGAAGAGGTGGTGACGTAGAGCAGAAGGGGCCGGTGTTTTTCCTGGGCTTCCTTGCGAGCTTGGTTATAGTCGTACCGCCAGGGAATCTCTTTTTGTTTGGGACAATTCTCGGACGCGACGTTGAAGGCAAGGTATACCAGGAACATTGAATACAACTGCCAGCTCATGGGAATCCCTTCCGATTTGGAAAATGGGTTACTACTTTTCAAAAGATACAGCGTGCGCGAAACCGCCGAGCGAGCGCGACGACGCAGGCCTGGGGGATGCTAATTCTATCTATGGCAGCGGCGAGTCCTTGAAGTTCACGCGCACCGGCTCGGCCCCTTGCAGCTGGCTGTAGCGTATCTGCGCCGATTCGGCGTAGCGGCTGCCGGGGAAAGCGGTGATGATGCGCTGCAAGCAGTGGATGGCCTGTTGCCGCTGGCCTTTCTTCAGGTACGAATCGGCCAGGGCCAGGTACCAGGTGCCCAGGCGGTCGCTGAGCTTGTCGCACATGGCCTGCATGATCTCGGGGTTGTTCTTGATGTCGCCGGCGAGCTGGTTGGCTTCCTGGCCTTCGGCCAGGTCGCCGAAGCTGCTGATCAAGGTCTCGCAGCGGTCCAGGCACAGGACGTATTCTTTTTTCTGCAGATGGTCCCTGGCGTGTGCCAGCAGATTGCGGGCGCGCAGGGCGCGTTCCTGGTTGCGGATGTCCGGGCTCTGGGCGATGCGGGTCAGGAGCTCGGCGGCGTCGTGGGCGGCGGGCAGGCCGGGGAATTCGCGGACGGTTTCGGACAGGATCTGAATGGCCTCGACGGCATTCTTTTCCTGAATCTGCCGGGCCTTGCTCAATTGCTGCTGGGCTTTGCCGTCCAGGTCATCGAGCAACTTTTTCGCCTTTTGTTCAATGGGCCGGCCCTTGGCGGTTTCCGCAATGTAGCTCAGGGCGGGAATGGCCAGGGCGTATTTGCCGTCGGCCAGCCATTTTTCCGCCTTTTTCAGGTCGGCCACCAGCACATCCGGGTTGGTGGTGGCGGCGATAATGCGCTGCAAGTTTTCGCGGAAGAAAGGGGCATCCTTGTAGCCTTCCAGGGTGGTGAGGATTTTGCCGTCTGGCCCCGCCAGGACCACGGTCGGGTAGGCAGTGATCCGCAATTTTCCGACCAGGTCGGTTGCACTTCGGCCATCGACTTTGAGACAAATGAATTTCTCGATCATCAACTCGCGGACTTTGGGGTCGCTAAAGGTATTTTGTTCCAGTTGCACGCAATAGGGACAGGGGACGGTAAAAAAATCCAGCAGCAGAGGGAGGTTTTTATCAACGGCCTCCTTGCGCGCCATGTCATAGTCATAACGCCACTTGAAATCCTTGGGCGCCTGGGCGCGGACCCCGTCCGGAAGATTATGAGCGGCGTAGGCCAAAACCACAAGCACGGGAACAAGTCGGCGGCACATGGGAATCCATCCTCTTGGGCAAACCGCGGGCCAGGGCCAATCGTCGGTGCATGCCTCGGTTCTTGGAAGTTGTTGTCAACGGGCTCGGGGGTGAGCCTTCTGGTAACTCTCCTGCAACCGGTGCGTGGTCACATGGGTGTAAATTTGCGTGGTGGCCAGACTGCGATGGCCTAACAACTCCTGTACACTGCGGATATCGGCGCCGCGGTCGAGCAAGTGCGTAGCGAAGCTGTGCCGCAAGCTGTGCGGGCTGGTGCGGGCGTCGAGGCCGGCGCGGGCCAGGTATTTTTCCACCAGCCGGCCCACGCTGCGCGACGTCAGCCGGGTGCCGTTCTTGTTGAGGAACACCGCGTCGGAATTTTTTCGCGGCAAGCCGTCGCGTGCCTCCAGCCAGTGCTTGAGCGCTTTGAGGGCCTTGGGACCCAACAGGGCCAGGCGTTCCTTTTTGCCTTTGCCGCGAACCGTGGCCAGGCCGCTGTCCAGGTCGAGCTCGCCCAGGTTCAGGCCGGTGGCCTCGCTGACGCGCAGGCCGGCCGAATACACGGTTTCCAACAGGGCCCGGTCGCGCAGTCCCAGAGGGGTATTCGCCGGCGGGGCGGTCAGCAGCCGTTCCGTAGCGTCCTCGGCCAGGAAGTGCGGCAGCTTCTTGTCCTGGCGCGGTCCGCGCAGACTATCGGCCGGGTTCGCCGTCAAGGTCCCCTGCCGGCACATAAACCGGCACCAGGAACGCACGGCGGCGATGCGCCGGGCCACGGTTGTCTTGGCATAGCCCTGCTCGTGCAGCCAAACCAGGTAGGCCCGCAACAGCCGCGTGGACAGCTGCCCGGGCGTGGGATTCGAGCTGCCGAGCTTGGCGCGGAAAAACGTCACCGCCTGGGTCAGGTCCTCGCGATACGATTTGACCGTATGCGCCGAGGCGTTCTTCTCCAGGGCGAGGTGGCGCAAGAATTCCGCCAGGGCCTCTTCCATTCGCCTTCCCTTCCGTGAGGAGCACGCGACCAACCTGAGGAAGGCCAATCGGTTCATTTAGCCGGCGAGCTTGCTCGCCGCGGCCAAGCCGCCTGGCTCACGGCGAGCAAGCTCGCCGGCTAAATACCCGTTCAGGAAATCCGCGAGTGCGGCGACGCCGGCCGTTCCTGAGCATTTGCCAGGGCCTGTTGGCGGGCCTTGTCGGTCAGCACGGCGGCGTCGAACCAGGTGAAATTCATCGCCGGGTCGGCGGCCTGGTCGCGGAACGCATCGATCAGACGCGCGCGGCTGGCGTCGTCGTACACATACAAATACCGTTCCTGTCCCTTGATCAAAGCCAGGACATTGAATTCCTGAGCCACCCGAATCCCCTCTTCGCGCGGGCCTGGATGAACGACGGGAACGATAGGTTCCCCCCTGTCATATCGACCGGGGGAAGTTCATGACTTGGGTGTAAAACGGACGCTCCCGCCAGGGATTGCGGGGAATTTAGGCAACATCCTTTCAGCTTTCCTAAATTGGAGGCTGGTATCTCCCCTGAGCCGGTATCACAATCAGAACAAATCCCCCAATTGGCGCAAGCCCACCAATTCCCGGCACAGAAAGGGCTCCCCATGAGCCGCGCCGATGGTCCAGCCCCAGTAACGAGACCGCGCGCGAATCTCGTCCAGAAAGGAAGTTGACCGGCCTTCGATAAACTGCGAGCGATAGCAGGCCAGCGCCTGCAATTTGGTTTCCACATGCGGGCTAATGTCAAGTACGAAGGAGGGTTGCAGATGAAGCCGGAGATGAACACTGAAGTAATAGACGATGCGCTCGGGATAATGCGGTTCGCCCGGCATGTCAGTTTTAGTCAGCTTGGCCCAGAAGCGGGCGGCATCGACCAAGGCGCTGGCGGCAACGTGATCGGGATGGGCGTCTTCCCAGTAGGGTGCCAGGAGGATACGCGGCCGCAGCTGGCGAAGCACGACGGCCAGCTGGCGGCGGGCCTCCAGGTCGGCGACCAGCCGGCGATTAGGCAGGCCGAGGTTGCCTCGCCAGTCAAGACCCAAGACCTTGGTGGCGGCCTCAGTCTCCATGCGGCGAATCTCCGGACTGCCGTGCGGCGTTGGTTCGCCGTCGGTCAAATCCAGGATGCCCACGCGGGCGCCCTGGGATTTCAGGGACAAAATGGCCCCGCCGGCGCCGAGTTCCGCATCGTCCGGATGCGGGGCGATGACCAGATAATCGAGGGGAATTTGCATTTCCATGGGAGTGAATTCCGAAGTAATAAAGCTTGGTTTGGCTTGGCCAAAATAAGGCGACGGGGGAAAATGGAAAAACCAGGAAACTCTGCCGACAGATCTTGATTCCAGGCCAATCCCTTCTACCATGCCCTTGCTCAGCGCATCCCAGGGAAGGGCCTGAACATTTAAACATCCAGGATGGTCCTCGGCATGGAGCCCTTTTTCCCGGTGCGCTTCTCGTGGCTACCCTTTGCCGGCAGCGGCGGCGGGTTGCATTCCCATGGCCAAGAAGCGACAGGTCCTTGATATTCCAGCCACGACGGCCGACCGGGCCGCTCGCCTGTACAAGTTGCTGCACCTTCTGGGACAAGGGGCGCAGACCCGCGCCAGCCTGGTCCGCCGCCTGAAACAGGGTGTTCGCGGTTTTTATAGAGACCTTGAGGTTTTACGGAAGTTTGGCATCGCGGTCGATCTGGTCAACAGCCGCTACATTCTGTTGGAAAACCTGGCGGAGGCCGTGGACCGCCTGCCCTTCCCCGACCCAGTCCTGACGCTGGGCGAGGCCCGCCTGCTGGCCAAAGGCCGCACCCGCGCCCACCGCAAGCTCAAAGATCAACTCGACGCCATCATCAAGTAATCCAAACCGCAATGAGTCTCTCTTGTTCCCTGGACGGGTTTAAGGTTAAATTGGCCGCCCTGGAAAAAAAACCATTGCCAATTGCCAATTGCCAATTGCCAATTGCCAATTGCCAATTGCCAATTGC
>CAZFGM010000262.1:0-9209 GCA_964518515.1 uncultured Alcaligenaceae bacterium
CCCTGATCGTCCTGTCCACGGTACAATGCCCGGAGATAGAAGTTAAGCGGCCAACTTGCCATGGGCGGCAGCAACGCGGTGCGCGAAGGAGTATGCTTGGGGAGGCGGCAATTCCGTGTCGGAAGATTTTTGGAGCGGGTGTAGCTTATTATTGTTTGGAGCGGCCCAGGCCGTTGGTCCCCGTGCCACGGAATGGTCGGAGGTTTAACATGCTTCGCTTGTTGTTTTCTCTGAGTCTGTTTCTTCTCGCCCTTCCCCGCCCCACCCCGGCATGCAGTCTGTGCGGCCCCGGGATGCGCGAGCAAACGCCGCTCCGCCAGGAGATGGACAAAGCCCGGCTCGTGCTCTACGGCCAGGTCGCCAATGCGCGCCTGACGGTCAACGGCACGGCCGGCGGCGGCGTCACCGATTTCCACGTCGCGAAAGTCCTCAAATTCGACCCGTACATTGACGGCAAGAAAGTCATTCAGCTCGATCGCTACATTCCCATCCTCGATCTCCGCGACCCGCCGCGATTTGTCCTGTTCTGCGACATCTTCAAGGGCACGCTGGACCCGTACATCGGCAAGCAGGTGCAATCGGCGGCCGTGCTCGACTACCTGGCCGGGGCCAAAACCTACCAGGGCAAGGGCCGGGCCGAAGCTCTGCAATACTACTTCCGCTTTCTCGATCACGCCGACGACACGGTGGCCCTGGACGCTTTTCTGGAATTCGCCCATTCCAGCGACGCGCACGTGGGCCAGGCGGCCAAAGGGCTCGACGCCGCCAAGGTTCGCGCCTTGGTGCAGAACCCCAAGACCGAGCCGGGAAAGCTGGGCCTGTTCGCCTTCCTCTTGGGGGCGTGCGGCACGAAGGCCGACGCCGACCTGCTCCGCGGCCTGATCGCCAAGGGCGACGACCGGGCCCGCGAGGCCCTGGGCGGCCTGTTGGCCGGCTACATCCATCTACAGCCGCGCCCCGGTTGGGACCTGACCGGCAGAATCCTCAACGATGCCAAGCAGGACTTCAAGACGCGCTACGCCGCCGTCGGCGCCGTCCGCTTCTGGTATGGTTACTCCCCGGCCGAAACCAAGGTCGAAGTGCTGCGCTGTTACAACGCCATGATCGAAGATAGCGAAATGGCCGACATACCCATCGAGGACCTGCGCAAGTGGAAGCTGTGGGACCTGACCGATAGGATTCTGGCCCAGTACGGCAAACCCAGCCACGACGCCCCCATCCGCCTGCGCACCATCGTCCGCTACGCCTTGTGCTGCCCGCTGCCCCAGGCGAACCAGTTCCTCCGCCGCGTGGAACGCGACGACGCCGACATGATCCGCGAGCTGCGCGACGGGCTGGAGTTGGAAAGAAATCCCTAAACGCATAAAATCCGAAATCCGAATATCGAAATCCGAAACAAAATCGAATACCAAAATCCGAAATCCTAAATTCAACAAGTAAGGATAGTTTCGGTTTTAGAAATCCGGTTTCTCGATATTCGGATTTCGGATTTGTTTCGGATTTCGATATTCGGATTTCGGATTTGTTCTAGACACTTTGCAACAGCATCACCACCTGCACGCTACCGGGGCGCTGAGCCCGTCGGCTTTGGACGAACTGCTTGATCTGGGCGGATCGGGCCTGGGGGCTGGCTTGCGGATCGAGAGCCAGGACCACGGCCATGGGTTCGCCAAAAAGGGGTTGGAGCAACTTCGGATTGGCCTCCTTTTTTCCCTTATCTTCCTTTTTCCCCTTGGGATCGGTGGCGGGGATGGGGTGGAAAAGTTCCAGTTTGGAAGGCGGTGCTTTCAGTTTGTCCTGGTCCACGCCCAGAAGGCGAGCCACCTGGCCGCGCTGCTCCCCGGTCAAACCACTGACGACCAGGCTTTCGGCCCGCTCCGGAGTGCTGCCGAGTTCGCCGAGAATCGTGGCCAATTCCTGGGCCTCCATGTTCTCGGCATAAACCAGGTATTCCGTGCGCGGATCGGCATTCTTCATCCCTGCGCGGACGGGTTCGTCGATAAACAGCTTGATGTCTCGTTTGGCGAAGGAATCGACAAGCCGCTCGGCGGCCTTGCCGTGGTCGGGGGTGGCCAACTGGAGGTGGACGGAGCTTTCGTTGCGGAATTCTTGGATCAGGCGATTCTTGGTTTTGTCCTTGGCCAAATCCTCTGTGCCCACCCGAAAGCCCGGCAATGCATAATCCTTGAACGTCCCGTCAATCAGCTGGGTGACCAGCGGGTCGGGGTTGGTTTTTTCCTCCACCCTCGGGCCCTCGAGCGGGGGATTTTCCGGAGCGGAGGTGAAGTACAGATACGATCCGAAGGCGACCATCAGCATAACCGCGGCGGCGGTCGCCAGCTTCGTCCAGGCGGGGATTTTCCGCGTGGCCAGCGGGACCAGCGGGGGGGAGGTAGGCAGCAGACCCCGAATTTGGATTTCTTTCAAAACACTTTCGGCAAAATTCGCTTCGAGTTTCTTTTCCGGCAGCTGGCGGAGGCGGTTGGATTGCTCCTGAAGCTCCTTCAAGATTTGCCGCGCTTCCGAAGAGCGCTCGAGCACCTTGAGGACTGCTTGGCGCTGGCGGCCGGTCAGGTCGCCATCGACAAAGGCGGTCAATAATTGGCTATAGTGGTCCGGCAACATGAAACCCCTCAACTCTTTTCCAACAGGGCAGGTGGGCCGCCTGCCTTAAACCCTTTGTTATATGGACCGTTCCTCTTCCTGGATCAACAAAGCCCGCAATTCCAGGCGTGCCCGGTGCAAACGGCTGCGGATGGTGCCGATCGGCACGCCGAGCACATCGGCCATGATTTCGTATTTTTGCCCCTCCATGTCTTTCATGATCAACACGGCCCGGTGTTCCGGGGAAAGCCGATTCAGGGCCCCTTGCAGGCGGCGTTCCTGGTCGGCCAGTTCCAGAGCGTGTCCGGGCTGGGCGGATTCGGACGGATCCAACGGTTCCGTCGCCCCCCCCTCGGGATTTAAGCTCAAGACCGCCTTGTGTTTCCGTTTAAAGCTGATCGCCGTGTTGAAGGCAATGCGGTATAGCCAGGTGAAAAACAGCGAGTTGCCTTTGAAGCTGTCCAGCGACTGGTAGGCGTGCAGGAAGGCTTCCTGGACCACGTCCCGGGCGTCTTCCGCATTGTCCAGCAGCCGATACATCGTGTTGAATAGCCGATCCTGATACCGACAGACCAACTCTCCAAAGGCCTCCGTCCGGCCCCGCAATACTTCCGCAATCAGCCGGCTGTCTTCGGCAGGCACGGTTCACTTCTGAATTTTGGACGTTCGCACGGTGGCTTTGGTTCCCAAAAAGCGTAAGGCACCACATTTTAGAATACCATAGTTTTTTAAGTTCCTCTTTCAATCTACCGCCTAATGGTGGAACACTGGATGCTGCGCTTATCCTCTTTGGTAAATTAGACTTAAGAATACGATCGGCAACTTCTCAATAACCCTGGGTGAATCGCACCCGGGAAGGTTACACCCCGTACTGCTCAATTCTGCGAACGTTTGAGCAGTAAGGCGGCCTGTTTTAACTTTATCTCATTCCGTTGTTTACACCCACACCGCCCTCCGTACATGCTCAATTTCCCGCAACAGGCCCCTACCCAGCGTACTACCACTTCTGCGATCCTGGTTTGTTTGCTGGGTGAAACTTTTTTGTAACCGTTCACCGCTGGCATTTCTCGTAGGACAGATTTGTAACGTTTGTAACCTGTCCGGCAAAGGTTGGACAGGTTACAAACCTGTCCTACGAGACCCGCTCGGCTTCCCCGCACCAGTGGCTCCAGGCGGGGGCGAGGCCGTGAACGGTTACACTTTTTTTATCGGAACCAAAAGCCTTTCTTTTCTCTCAGCTGAGGCCTTGTTCCCGGCCGGGTCTTGTTTCTCCGACTGACGACGCCTGGGAGAAAATTAAATTGAATCGCCGCTAGAAAACGGCGGGGTAAGTCTTTCCCAAAGGGGCAGATCGAACCGGCGTCAAACCTTTTTTTTCAGGGGCCGTTCCTCTTCCTTGACCAGCAAGGCCCGCAGTTCCAGCCGGGCCCGGTGCAGCCGGCTGCGAATGGTTCCGATCGGCACCTGCAGCACTTCGGCCATAACCTCGTATTTATGCCCTTCCATGTCCTTCATGATCAACACTGCCCGGTGTTCCGGGGAAAGTCGATCCAAGGCTTGTTGAATGCGGCGCTCCTCCTCGGCCTGTTCCAAGGGTGCTGTTCCCTTGCCGGTGTCGTTTTGGCGGTAGTCGTGATTGAGACTCGATACCGCCTTGTGTTTCCGCTTAATGCTGTTTGCTCGGTTGAAGGCAATGCGGTAGAGCCAGGTAAAAAACCGCGCCTGGCCTTTGAAACGGTCCAACGCCAGGTAGGCGTGCAGGAAAGCTTCCTGGACCACGTCGCGGGCATCTTCCGCATTGCCCAGCAGCCGGCACATCGTGTTGAATAGCCGGTCCTGATAGCGACAGACCAGCTCGCCAAAGGCCTCCGGGTGGCCCTGCAAGGCCTCCGCAATCAGCCGGTTGTCTTCTTCGCCAGGCACGGTTCACTTGTGGCGTTGGACGTTGGCATGACGGTGTTCCCCTAAGCGTTGGGCAGGGACACCTAATCGACCAGGACAAGCCAGCATTTTCGAAGAGACACCGCCAAGGCCAACGAAACGGTTTATTGAATGGATAATCGCCCGGGTCCCTCGGGCGCCAAAGTCACAAACCTTCGTCCCCGCGGATTAGAACGGTCTGCTGCGATTCGTAAAAAGCGAGGCCAACTTTTTTGCTCAGATGTTTCTTATTAGGCAATCGACGTGCCAATTACGGGAGGCGCTGTTGGAAATGAAAGATAGAGGGGAAAAAGCGAACCGATTGCTTCTACCGTTTGGCAATTGATTTTCCCATTTTCTAAAGGTGGGAAAAATTTTGCCTTGTGATGGGAAATTTTTTTCTCTTACATCAACCGATATCAGCCGACCACGAACCTCTTCGAAGTTGCGGTTACTTTTTCTTGGGCTCCAGCAACATTTTCAAAAGGTCAGCTTCCTGGCGCTGGTAGGTTTGTCAATTTCCCTGGAATGATGCTAGAGGCTCGAAAATAATTTCGTTGTGCTTGAGTCGGCACCCAGGGGAAAGGTAAAATGAGGCAGCCCTTGACATTTTTCCTCAAGCCAAAGGTTTTCTCATGGCGAATTCCGCCCGTATTCTCAGCGCATTCAGTCTATCCCTGATCGGCTTCGTTGCGGCAGCCGAGCCGATGCCGCCGCCGCCGCCCTTTGCCACCGCGCACGCGTCGGCCCTCGCTGTGAAAGAGTCGGTCGTGAACGAAGCCGGCGACCACACGCAGTTCCGCGTCGAGTTCAACGGCATCAAAGGCGACCGCGTACCGGCCTTTCTCTATGTCCCCAAGGGCAAGGCCAACCCGGCGCCCCAACGCCGCCCCGCCGTGTTGCTGCAGTACGGCATCGGCGGCAATAAGAAGACCGATTACATCGTTGCCATCGGCAAGCAATTCGTCGCCGCCGGATTCGTCGTGCTGACCATCGACGCGCCGGGCTGCGGCGAACGCCGGGGCAAGAACAAAAAAGCCCCGGCCATCCTGGCCATGCTGGGCGGCGACCAGGTCATGCATTACTGCGGCGACTACAGCCGCGCCGTGGACTTTCTCCTCACCCGGCCGGAGGTGGACAAAAACCGGGTCGGCTACGTCGGCATCAGCTGGGGCGCTATCACCGGCATCACTTACGTGGCTTACGACCCGCGCGTCAAGGCGATGGCGTCCCTGGTCGGCGGCGGCAACTTTCTCGGAACCTTCACCAACAAAGCCGGGGAAAAGGCGGCCAAGGACGGCTCCAATTCCAGCGATCCGGTCTTTCACGTCGCCCGCATCGCCCCGCGGCCCTTGCTGCTGCTCAACGTCACCAAGGATCAACTGATCCCGCGGTTCTGGTCCGAATCCCTGCACAAGGCCGCCGGGGCTGGATCCAAGGTAGTCTGGCTCGAAACCGATCACTACTTCAAGAACGTGGACCGCGAAGCCGTGTGCCGTTCGGTCATCGACTTCATGGACAAGGGGCTGGCCGTTAAAGCGGGCAACGGCGGCAAGTGAGAGACTGTCCAAAAAGGGGACAGGACCCAACGAAATCGAGGGTCCTGTCCCCTTTTCGGACAGCCTCTGAATAGCCTGGTTCAAGAAAATGCGTTTCTTTTCCGCAGCCGACACGACCACGCCAGAAAGCTTTCTTCCCTGCCCGGGGGCGGATCGAAGCGAAACTCCCGTAACCATTGTATGACAAACCGCCCGCCCAGCTCGCGGCGGATTTCCTCTTCCGAAACTACCGGCGGGCCGGGCGCGTGCGGTTCCTTGGCGTTGCCGGCCAGTACCAAGGCGGTCATGTCCGGCGTCGTGAGACGATGCAACACTTCGGCAAAGCGGGTGGCGTTGTGCCGCCGCACCACGTGATAGCAGCCCCGATCAAAGACAAAGCGAAACGGTGCGTCCATCTCGGGCGGGTCGAGAGCGTCGCCGGCCATGAATCGGACCGCGACGCCGGCGCGAGCCGCCTTTTCCCGAGCCCATTCCAGGGCCAAGGCGGAAACGTCCAGAGCGGTGACTGCGAAGCCCTGCTGGGCGAGCCAGATGGCGTTGGTGCCGGTACCGCAGCCCAGCTCCAGGGCCCGGGCTGGGGCGATTCTTTCCTCGGCGATGAGTCGCCGCAGCTCGCTGGACGGCTGGCCCGTGTCCCACGGCGAATCCCCCCTGCGATAGCGCTGATCCCAATGGGCGGCCTCGGACATGGACTGAATCTCCTCAACGTGCGGAATACCAAGCTTTGGGGTGGGGATTTTATGAGAATACCACCTGGCTGGCCCCAAATCCTCAGTTTCTTCGGCACGCCGTTTGTGCCCGTGCCGGTGTGGAGCAAGTTTTCCGCTGCTTGGATTCTTCTTATCCAAAGCGGCGTCGAGCGCCGCACTCCAAAGCTTCTTCAGGCGGTTCGGTGCTTTTTTTGCCAACCAATCTCAGTTCGGGGTAGAATCCCATCGGGACCTGATAACTTAACCCACGTAGCGAGCGTTCCCCTCAATCGCGAGACCCGATTGGGGGATCATTATTATCACGAATATAGAGCGTACCTTGTCACGCAGGCGCCTTCTACTGATTCTTCTGGTGCCCCCGATGCTGGTCCTCGGGGGCACGGTGGGTTTTCACGTCCTGGAGGGCGAGTCCTTGTTCGATTCCCTGTACTGGACCATCATCACCCTGACCACGATCGGGTACGGGGACCTGTATCCGAAGACGGAGGCGGGGAAAATCTTCACCATCTTTCTTGTCCTGGGCGGGGTCTTCACGGTGTTTTATGCGGCCACGGAGTTTATCCGGGCCGTGGTCAGCGGCGAAGTGGGGGCCTTGCTGGAAAGGCGACACATGGAAAAAGCCCTGGCGCAGATGCGCGACCACATGATCGTGTGCGGCTATGGCCGGATGGGCCGGCTGGTGTGCCGCGAATTTTCGCGGGAGAAAATTCCCTTCGTGGTCATCGACCTGCAGGCGACGGCGGCCCCGGACTGGCAAATGCCGCACGCCGTCGCCCTGGCCGGCGACGCCACCTCGGACGAAGTTCTCAAGCGCGCCGGCATCGACCGCGCCCGCGGCCTGGTCACCGTCATGGCGTCCGACGCCGACAACCTCTACACCACCATGAGCGCGCGGCTGCTCAATGCCAAGCTGTTCATCGTGGCGCGGGTCGAGGACGCGCAGTCGGAGCCGAAGCTGCTAAGAGCCGGCGCCAACCGCGTGGTGTCGCCGTATCAGATCGGCGGCACCCGTGTGGCCCAGGCCGTGCTCCGGCCCACTGTGGTGGATTTCATCGAGCTGGCCACGCGCACCGAGCACATCGAATTGCAACTGGAAGAAACGCGCATCGCCGCGACCAGCCCGCTGGCCGGCGCCAGTCTGCAGAATAGCCGGATTCGCGCCGACCTGAAGATCATCATTGTCGCCATCAAGAAGCCGGCCGGTCAAATGGTCTTCAATCCGCCGCCGGAAACCACCCTCGAGGCCGCCGACATCCTCGTGGCCATGGGCCACCGCGAGCAATTGGAGCAGCTGGAAGCCCTGGCGCGGGGAAAGTAAAAGCACGGTTGGTAACCCGTGGGCTTACGATTGGCAACCGGTCCGCGTGGATTTATCTCCGGGAAGGGTCGAGCGCCGGCGGCGGTGCCTGACCGGGGAAACCCGGCACGGTTTGGGTTGCGGGCGGCGGCGGAACCGGCGGGGTCGGCTGAACCGGACGCGGCGGAATGACGACGCCGTCGGGTTGGACCTTGCCGGGCGGGGGCACGTTGGGCCGGCCGGGAGGAAACACTGGTATGCCCGGCGGCACCCGGCCGAAGCCGATGGCCCCGCCGGGGGGAAGACCACCATACATCGGGTTCATGGGATTGCTGCGCTCTTCTTGCCGCAGTTTTTCGGCCTTGGTCTCGCTGGTAATGAACAGCACATTGCCCAGGCGGACGGATTTCAGGCCGCCCACCTCCGCCAGCAAGCGCACCGTGGTTTCCAGGGTGGCGTCCTCGAGCTGCAAGGTCACCGGGCCCTGGGCTTCCTTGGCAATCTTCGGATCGATCACCATGCCGATGCCATAGGAGCGGGAGATTTTTTTCAGGACCGTGGTGAGCGGCACATTTTCCACGTCGAGGCTGACCCGCTGGCGCATCTGCCGGAACAGGCCCACTTCCTCCGTCGTGACCACCACGGTATCCCCCAGAATGACGTAGGTCAGGTTGTAGGGGTGTAAAATGCGCTGCAGTCCTTGCTTGACCTTGCCTTTATCCACCTTGAGATGCACCTGGGTCGGGTTTTCGTCAAGGAGTATGCCCATTTGCTGCAGGCTGACGACGTCCAGGACGAAGTTGATCTTGGTTTTTTCCCGTAGGTGCTGCAGAGCTTCCTGCAAGGTCTGGCTGGTGAAATCGAGGGTGATAGTTTTATCCAGGGCCTGGCGCACCGCCTCGACGGGGCTTTGCTCCTCCTTGGCGTTTTTGGTGTCTGCCAGGACCGGCGAAACCAGCGCCCCCGCCAGACCCAGAACCACAGCCATTTTCCAGGCGTTTTTTCGGCCGCTCATTTCCATCTCCTCGGTTGGGGGGATTTTGAACCATTTCATCTCCCCCAATGTACGCGGAGAGACGAAGGAGTGCAATATCGAGGTGGGGGGAGAAACGACACTCG